>JADFOP010000009.1 GCA_022562795.1 Nitrospinota bacterium | reverse complement strand
CGACCCTCGTTGAGGGGGTCGAAGACATCATCGATGCGCTTCCGCTCCATTTCCGCGCAATGCTCGAAGAGGCCCAGGCGGCTGAGGGAGTTTCAACATCCGAGCCGGAGCCCGCGAGCGTCCTCGTCCCACCCGCTCCACGGGTCTCGGCGTCTGAGCGGGCGCTTTTGGCCTTGATTCAAGAAGAGCCTCGTCCTATAGATAGGATGATAGAAGAGAGTGGACTGGCCCCGAGCGCCGTCTCAGGGCTTCTAGTGCAACTGGAACTCAAAGGTCTTGTGGCCCGAGGGCCCGACAGCTGCTACGGCCCGGGCCCGACTGCCGGAGGCGCCCCGCCCCTGCCCCGCGCCCACCACTGAGGTCTCCCAATGGCAAAGCGTCTCGTCATCGTCGAATCACCGGCCAAGGCCCGGACTCTGAAGCGGTACTTGGGCAAGGACTACACGGTCAAGGCCTCAATGGGACACGTAAGGGACCTGCCGAAATCGAGCCTCGGAGTAGAGGTTGAAAACGCATTCAAGCCCCATTATCAAGTAATCAGGGGAAAAGGCAAGGCGCTTGCTGAGCTCCGGAAGGCGGCCAAGGGAGCCGAGGCGGTCTTCCTCGCTCCGGACCCGGACCGGGAGGGCGAGGCCATCGCCTGGCACGTCTTACAGGAGATAGAGACCAAAGGCCCCCAGGCTATCCACCGGGTACTCTTCAACGAAATCACCCCGAGGGCCGTCAAGGAGGCCTTCGACAATCCGGGCCAGATCGACCTCGACAAAGTTAACGCCCAGCAGGCCCGGCGAATCCTCGACCGCCTCGTGGGCTACAAGATAAGTCCGTTGCTTTGGGACAAAGTCAAGAGGGGGCTCTCCGCAGGGCGAGTCCAGTCGGTGGCCCTGCGGCTCGTATGCGACCGAGAGCGCGAGATACGGGCCTTCGTCACCGAGGAGTACTGGACGATCGAGGCCGCCCTCGAAGGCTCCAAGCCACCCGCCTTCACGTCCAAGCTCGTTAGGGTTGGAGAGGACAAGCCGGCGCTCGCCACCGAGGCCGATGCCCGGGCGGTTCTCGATGCCCTCGAGGGGGCCGACTACGTGGTGGCCAATGTGGAGAAGAAGGAGCGGCGGCGCAATCCCGTCGCACCCTTCATCACCGCCTCCCTCCAGCAGGAGGCCGCCCGTAAGCTGTGGTTCTCAGCGGCCCGCACTATGGCTTTGGCCCAGCGCCTCTACGAGGGCCTCGAGCTAGGCGAGGAAGGGGCCGTGGGCCTCATTACCTATATGCGGACCGATTCCCCCAGGGTCAGCGCCGAGGCACAAGCGGCCGCCCGCGCCTACATCACCCAAACTTATGGCGAGAACTACCTGCCGGCCCGCCCGCCCGTCTACAAGGCCCGTCGCAGGGCCCAGGAGGCGCACGAGGCCATCCGCCCCACCGATGTGGAGCGGACGCCTGAGCGGCTCCGCGGTCTCATCGGCGAGCCCGAGTGGCGCCTCTACCAGCTCATCTGGCAGCGGTTCGTCTCAAGCCAGATGGCCCCGGCCGTGTTCGATCAGACGACCGTCGAGATCACCGCACGCGAGCTTGGCTTTCGGGCCACCGGCCGTGCTGTCAAGTTCCCCGGCTTCACCAAGATATACACCGAGGGGCGGGACAACGGCGAGGAGGAGGCCGACAAGGCCCTTCCGCCCCTGGAGGCCGGAGAGCGGCTCACCCTTCGCGAGCTCACTCCAAACCAGCACTTCACCCAGCCGCCTCCCCGCTACTCAGAAGCGTCCCTGGTGCGGGTCCTCGAGGAGAAGGGCATCGGGCGGCCCAGCACCTACGCCTCCATCCTCAGCATCATTAAGGACCGAGAGTACGTGGAGGTGGAAAATCGCCGCTTCATGCCAACGGAGCTTGGCCTCACGGTGACCGACCTGTTGGTGAAGAGCTTTCCCGACCTGCTGGACGTGGAGTTCACAGCCAACATGGAGGAGGCCCTGGACGAAATTGAGGAGGGGAAAAAGGATTGGGTCGAGATCCTGGAAGCCTTCTACGTGCCCTTCGCCGAGCGACTGGAAAAGGCCGAAGTCCAGATGAAAAACCTCAAGGAAGAGGTGGAGCCGACCGACGAAGTCTGCGAGGAATGCTCAAGCCCCATGGTGAAACGATGGGGCAAGTACGGCCGATTCCTTGCTTGCTCGGACTACCCGGATTGTCGGAACACTCGGGACCTCGACGCCAAACCGTCTGAAAGCGGCGGGCCAGAGATAGCGCCAGACGAGGGCCCATGCCCCAAGTGTGGGGCCTCCCTGGCTGTGCGCAAGGGCCGGTTCGGCCCCTTCATCGCCTGCTCGTCCTACCCCGAGTGTCGCTACGTGAAGCCCAAGACTATAGGGATGGCTTGTCCTGAGGAGGGATGCGGCGGAGAGCTCATCGAGCGGCACTCCCGCCGTGGCAAGCTCTTCTACGGGTGCAGTAACTATCCTGATTGCCGATTCGCCGCCTGGCAACGTCCCATCCCCGAGGCGTGCCCACATTGCGGGTCGCCCTACCTTGTCGAGAGGGTCAACCGGTCCGGCCAGGCCTCCGCACGCTGCCCGACCAAGGGGTGCGGCCACACCCAGCCGCACTCAGCCGTTGCCTGATGGAGCCAATTCGTATTATCGGTGGAGGTCTCGCCGGCTGCGAGGCTGCCTGGCAGGCCGCGAGCCAGGGCGTTCCAGTGGCCCTCTACGAAATGCGGCCTTCCCGGACAACCCCGGCTCACACAACCGACATGCTCGCCGAGTTGGTGTGCTCCAACTCCTTGAAATCCGCCTCGCCAACCAGTGCCCCGGGCATTCTTAAGGAGGAGATGAGGCTTTGGGGCTCAATTGTCATGGCGGCGGCCGATGCAACCCGCGTCCCAGCCGGTCAGGCGCTTGCCGTCGACCGGGAGCGCTTCGCTCAAACAATGACCGAGGCCGTTGTGGGCCATCCCCTCATCACACTTCACCGCGAGGAGGTCCGGGAGCTCCCCTCCGAGGGGCCGGTTATCATCGCCACCGGGCCGCTTACATCGCAGGCTATGAGCGAGGCCCTGGCGGAGCTTACGGGCGACGAGTTCCTCTACTTCTACGACGCCATCAGCCCCATCGTGGACGGGGAGTCCATCGACTACGAGGTGGCCTACTTCGCTTCCCGCTACGGGAAGGGTGGCACGGACGACTACCTCAACTGCCCCCTCACCGAAGCCGACTACGACGACTTTTACGAGGCTCTTGTGAGCGGGGAGACCTACGCCCCCCACCCCTTCGAGGAGGCTCTCTTCTTCGAGGGCTGCCTGCCCATCGAGGAGATGGCGAGCCGGGGTCGAGAGACCCTGCGCTACGGCCCCATGAAACCCGTCGGCCTCGTCCGCGACGGCCGCACCCCCCACGCCGTCGTCCAGCTTCGCCGCGAGGACGCCCCCGGCAGCGCCTACAACCTGGTTGGCTTTCAGACGAAGCTCAAGTGGGGCGAGCAGGCCCGCATATTTCGCCTCATCCCGGGCCTGGGCGAAGCCGAGTTCCTCCGATACGGGATGGTCCACCGCAACACCTACCTCAACGCGCCGGCGGTCCTTGGCCCTGGGCTTGCTTTCCGTCGCCGGCCCGACCTCTTCTGCGCCGGCCAGCTGACGGGGGTGGAGGGCTACCTGGAGAGCGCGGCCACGGGGCTCGTGGCGGGGCTCAATGCGGCCCGCCTCTACGATGGTCTCCCACCGGCCGTCTTCCCTCCCGAGACGGCGTTCGGGGCGATACTGGGCTACCTTAGCCGAGCAGCACCCAAGACCTTCCAGCCGATGAATATCAACTTCGGCCTCTTCCCCCCTTTGAGCGAGCGCGTTCGGCCAAAGAAGGCTGCCCGGGCGGCGGTGGCCGCCAGGGCCGAGGCTGTGGCTAAAACCTTCCGGAACAGTTGCTTGACGGGCCTTCGAAAACAGTCTACAATGTTGTAGAGTAAAGCTTTAGCGCCAGCCTTCGCCCGGGATGAGGGCCCGTATGGAGGAGCTTCTCGCCGACTTCGACCGCTACCTGGCGGTGGAGCGAAACGCATCGGTCCATACCCGACGTTCCTACGGCAGTGATTTGCGACAGTTCGTCGCCTTCTGCGTCTCCTCGCCCCTTGTTGAGGCCGACGAGGCGGCGGGGGTCGCTCCGGGAGACGTTGACCTTCGGGTCGTCAGGGCGTATCTAGGGTGGCTCTATCGCGAGGGCCGGGCAGCCAGCTCTCAGGGCCGCAAACTTGCTGTCCTGAGGACCTTCTTCCGATGGTGCAAGCGGGAGGGGGCGGTTAAGACCAATCCCGCCCTGGAAGTGGCGAGCCCGAAGCAGCCGAAACTGCTTCCCCCGGTGGTGACCTACGATGATGTGGACCGGCTCCTTGCCTCTCCCAGGGCCGGCAGTGGGTTTCTCGTCCGGGACGTGGCCATGCTGGAGCTGTTTTACGCGTCGGGACTTCGCCTCAGCGAGTTGGTGTCCCTCGACGTCGAGGACATAAACCTATCCCACCGCTACGTTAAGGTGGTGGGCAAGGGGCGTAAGGAGCGCATCGTGCCCGTAGGTCGGGAGGCATGCCAAGCGGTGGAGCGCTATCTGCCCGGCAGGAAGGCGCTCCTCGCCGGAAGGGGCCTCGGCGATGAGAATGCCCTCTTCGTCAACCAGAGGGGGGGGCGCCTCACCTCACGTGGAGTTGCTTTTCTCGTAAATAAGTACCTCCGGGTGAGCGGTGTTCCGCGTGCCATGAGCCCCCACACGCTTCGGCACGCTTTCGCCACACACCTGCTCGATGCGGGCATGGACCTCCGGGTCATCCAGGAGCTGCTGGGCCACGCCTCCTTGGCGACAACCCAGCAATACACACACGTCTCCACCGACCGCATCATGGCGGTCTACGATTCGGCCCATCCCCGGGCCCGGAAGGAGTAAGGCGGCGTGATGCGCGCCACTACCATCTGTTGTATGCACCGCGACGGGGCGGTCGCAATGGCCAGCGACGGCCAGGTCTCCTTCGGCCAGACGGCCGTGAAGCACGGCGCCAGCAAGGTGCGCCTCATGTACGGGGATAACGTCCTGGTGGGGTTCGCCGGGACGGCGGCCGATGCCCTCGCCCTGCTGGGCCGCTTCGAGGCAAAGCTCGAGGAGTTCCGGGGCAACCTTCCGCGGGCGGCGGTGGAGCTCGCCAAGGAGTGGCGGACCGACCGGGTGCTGAGGCGCCTGGAGGCCCTTTTGGCGGTCGCCGACAGGAAAAATAGCTTCCTGCTGTCTGGGACGGGGGACGTCATCGAGCCCGACGACGGGATCATCGGCATCGGCTCTGGTGGACCGTACGCCACCGCCGCGGCAAGAGCGCTTCTCGCCAACACGAACCTTCCGGCCCGGGCGATAGTCGAAGAGGCTATGGCTGTTGCTGCGACCCTGGATGTTTACACCAACGATCGCGTCACCCTCCTGGAGCTGAAGGCGGAGTAGGGAAGATGGATCAACTCACACCGAGACAGATTGTCCAAGAGCTGGACAAGTACATAATAGGCCAGGCCGACGCCAAGCGGGCGGTAGCCATTGCGCTTAGAAACCGGTGGCGACGCCAGCAGCTTGAGCCGGAGCTTAGAGAAGAGGTTGCGCCGAAGAACATCATCATGATCGGGCCCACCGGGGTTGGCAAGACCGAAATCGCCCGGCGCCTGGCGCGGCTTACCCGGAGCCCGTTTACGAAGGTTGAGGCTAGCAAGTTCACCGAGGTAGGCTATGTGGGCCGCGACGTCGAGAGTATGATAAGGGACTTAACCGAGCTTTCCAGAAATATGGTTCGCAAGGAGATGATCGAAGCCGTCGAGCCCGATGCGGTACGGAGGGCCGAGGAGCGGCTCTTAGACATGCTGTTGCCGCCTACTCCCATATCCCCTCCCCAACAGACGGGCGTCGGGCCCGATCCACCAGCCGAGCAGGCCCCGTCCTCGACCCGTGAAAAAGTCCGACGATTGCTGAAAGAGGGCCACCTGGACGAGCGGGAGGTGGAGGTCGAAGTGACCGAGACACAGAGCCCCTTCATCCATGCACTGGCCGGCTCCGGAATGGAAGATATGGAGCACCAGATAAAAGATATGCTGAGCGGCTTCATGCCACAACGCAAGAAGGCCCGGATGGTAACGGTGGCCGAGGCCCGGGACATTCTCATACAGGAAGAGGCGGATAAGCTCATCGACATGGATAAGGTCACCCGCCAGGCCGTGGAGCGGGTCGAGCAATCAGGCATCATCTTCCTTGACGAGATTGATAAAATTGCAGGCCGGGAGGGAACCTACGGCGGACCTGACGTCTCCCGGGAGGGTGTGCAGCGGGATCTGCTTCCGATCGTCGAAGGCTCCACGGTCATGACGAAATACGGCCCCGTGAAGACAGACCACATCCTCTTCATCGCCGCCGGGGCCTTCCACTCGGCCAAGCCTAGCGACCTGGTGCCCGAACTCCAGGGACGCTTTCCAATTCGAGTCGAGCTCGAGAGCCTCCATAAGGCCGAGTTCATCCGCATTCTAACCGAGCCCGCCAACGCGCTGACCAAGCAGTACATGGCACTGATGGGAACCGAGGGAGTGCGGGCGACGATCACCGAGGACGCCGTGGAGGAGATCGCCAGTATGGCTGAGTTGGTAAACACACGCACCGAGAACATCGGAGCCCGCCGACTCCACACCATCATGGAACGGCTCTTCGAAGAGATCTCCTTCGAGGCCCCCGAGCGGCGGGGAGAGGAGATTCTCATCGACGCCCCGTATGTGCGAAAGAAGCTGGAGGCCATAATCAAGGACGAAGACCTGAGCCGCTACATCCTTTAGCGTCGAAGGGGAGAGACATGCCCGGCATATCAGCCCACCAGAAGGCAGCCATCCTCGTCGAGGCACTTCCCTACTTCCGCCGGTTTTTCGGCAAAACCATGGTCATCAAGTACGGTGGGGCCGCCATGGTGGAAGAGGAGCTGAAGAAGTCCTTCGCCACGGATGTCATCCTCCTTCAGGCGGTCGGCATTTACCCAATCGTCGTCCACGGGGGAGGGCCTCAGATCGGCCAGGTCATGGAGCAGCTAGGTATGGAGCCCCGCTTCGTCGAGGGGCTGCGGGTGACCGATGACGAGACGATGAACGTTGTGGAGATGGTGCTCGTCGGCCAGGTCAACAAGTCAATTGTGGAGAGCATCAACGCCTACGGAGGCGACGCCGTTGGGCTCAGCGGCAAAGACGAAGGGCTCATCCGGGCCCGGAAGCTTGCCTTGACAAAGCCCACGGAAGAGCCGGGCCCGCCGGAGATTATCGACCTGGGACGGGTCGGTGAGGTCGAGGCCATCAACCCCGATGTCCTCAAGGACCTCGAAGGGTCTCGGTTCATCCCGATCGTGGCCCCGGTGGGAGTGGGCGAGGATGGCGGGGCCTTCAACATCAACGCCGACCACGTGGCCTCAACCATTGCCGTGGCACTCGGAGCCGAGCGGTTCATCCTACTCAGTGACGTCGAGGGCATCCTCGGCCGCGATGATGCACTGCTCTCGACCCTCACCCGAGCCGAGAGCGAGCGGCTCATCGCCGAGGGGGTCATCAATACCGGGATGGTGCCCAAAGTCAAGGCATGCCTCGATGCACTCGAAGGCGGGGTGCCTAAGACCCACATCATCGACGGGCGGATCCCTCACTCCCTCGTCCTAGAGCTTTTCACCGACGCGGGTATCGGTACCGAGATCCTCGACAAGTCTCCCGATCAGTGAGCAGGTCATGAATACCCAAGAGATCATGGAGCGCGCAGCGCGCGTTCTCGTTCCCACTTATAGCCGTTATCCGGTGGCCATCGTCAGGGGCGAGGGAGCCACCGTCTGGGACGCCGACGGTAAGGAGTATCTCGACCTCGCCGCGGGGCTCGGCACCAGCAATCTAGGCCACTGCCACCCCCGGGTGGTAGAGGCCATCGCCCACCAAGCCTCCAGGCTGCTCCACGTCAGCAACCTCTACCACATCGAAGAGCAGGTGCGCCTGGCCGAAGCGTTGGTCGAGCGCTCCTTCGCCGAGCGGGCCTTCTTTTGCAACTCGGGCGCCGAAGCCAACGAGGCGGCCATCAAGCTTGCCCGAAAAGCGGGCCGAGACCGCTATGGTCCCGGCCGCCACGAAATCCTCGTCATGGAAAACTCCTTCCACGGCCGCACGATGGCGACTCTTTCGGCCACGGGCCAGGCCAAGGTGCGCGAGGACTTCGAGCCCTTGCTGGAAGGCTTTCGATTCGTTCCCTTCAATGACCTCCCGGCGCTGGAGGCGGCTGTGACGGAGCGGACCTGCGCAGTGTTAGTGGAGCCGATCCAGGGCGAGGGAGGGGTAATTGTCCCCGACGAGGGTTACCTACCCGGACTTCGGCGCCTCTGTGATGCCCGAGACCTTCTGCTTGTCTACGACGAAATTCAGACCGGCTTCGGGCGCACAGGCCACCTCTTCGCCTACGAGGCGTTTGGCGCTCCCCCGCACATCATGACCGTAGCGAAATCGCTCGGCGGTGGAGTGCCGATTGGAGCGATGTTGACGACGGACGATCTCGCCCAGCACCTGGGCCCAGGAACGCATGCTTCGACCTTTGGAGGCAACCCCCTGGTCTGCGCTGCGGCCCTGGCCGCACTGGAGACACTGGAGACCGAGCAGTTGATGGCCAACGCTCGAAAAGTGGGGGCCTACTTTCGGCAGCGGCTGGAAGAGCTTCAAGCCCGCCACCAGGCAGTCCGCGAGGTGCGCGGCCTGGGTCTCATGATAGGTGTAGAGCTCGACCGGGACGCCCGGCCCTTCCTTCTCAAGGCCCTAGAGCGAGGGGTTATCATCAATTGTCCCAGGGAAACGGTCTGGCGCTTTCTGCCTCCACTGGTCATCACCGAGGCTGATGTGGACCGGGCCGTCGGGGTTCTGGACGAGCTCCTGGTAGAGGACGGGGCATGAAACGGGACTTTCTCAGTATCGCGGATCTCACCGCAGGAGAGATCGAAGGGCTCTTCGGTCGGGCCCGCCGCCTAAAGGAGGAGCAAAAGGCCGGCATCCCCCACCCGACATTGGCTGGCAAGACCCTCGGGATGATCTTCATGAAGCCCTCCACGCGAACGCGGGTCTCTTTCGAGGTGGGCATGTTTCAACTCGGCGGCCATGCGATTTTTCTATCGGCCTCCGACCTCCAGATGGGCCGCGGAGAGACTATCGCGGACTCAGCCCGGACCCTTTCGCGCTACCTCGACGGCGTAGTCTTTCGGGCTTTCGCCCAGGCTGACGTCGAAGAGCTGGCCCGCCACGCCACCGTGCCCGTCATCAACGGTCTCTCAGACCTCCTCCACCCCTGTCAGGTGCTATCCGACTGCTTTACCATTCTGGAGCACTTCGGAAGCCTTAAGGACCGTACCATCGCCTACATAGGCGACGGCAACAACGTCGCCAACTCCTGGCTCAGTGCTGCGGCAAAGCTCAAGCTAACCTTGGTCCTGGCCTGCCCGGAGAGCTACGAGCCCGATCACGCCATCCGAACGGCGGCCGAGAATCTGGCCGCCGAGACCGGCGCAACCATAAAGATTGTGCGAAAGCCCGCCGAGGCAGCCGATGGGGCCGACGTTCTCTACACCGACGTCTGGGCGAGCATGGGCCAGGAGGTTGATGCCGACAAACGCCGGGCCGCCTTCGCCGGCTACACCATCGACGAAGACTTGCTGAGCACTGCCCGGCCTGGCGCCGTCGTCATGCACTGCCTTCCGGCCCACCGGGGTGAGGAGATAGCTTCGGATGTGGCCGACGGGCCAGCCTCGATCATCTACGAGCAGGCCGAAAACCGCCTCCACCTCCAAAAAGCCCTCCTGGGGTTTCTCATGGGCGAAAGGGGCGCACCGGCATGATCACCCACTCCGCACCCAAGCCGGAGAAAATTGTCCTGGCCTACTCGGGGGGGTTAGACACCTCCGTCATTCTCGCCTGGCTCAAGGAGACCTACAAGGCCGATGTGATTGCCTACGTCGCTGACCTGGGCCAGGAAGAGGACCTCCCGGCTATTGAGGCTAAGGCCGTGGCAACGGGAGCAACCTCAGCTGTGACGGATGATCTGCGCGAAACCTTCGTTCGCGACTTCGTCTGGCCGGCCCTTCGGGGCAACGCAGTCTACGAAGGGGGCTACCTCCTGGGGACCTCAATCGCCAGGCCCTGCATCGCCCAGGGCCAGATGGCATGCGCGGCACGGGAGGGAGCGGACACCGTGAGCCACGGAGCCACGGGAAAAGGCAACGACCAGGTCCGCTTCGAGCTCACCTACTACGCCCTCGACCCCGATATAACCATAATCGCTCCCTGGCGGGAGTGGGACCTCAACTCCCGAGAGGCGCTCCTCTCCTACGCCCGGGAGCGAGAAATTCCCGTGCCCGTGAGCGCGGAGAAGCCTTACTCGGTCGACCGTAACATGCTTCATACGAGCTACGAGGGGGGCATCCTCGAGGACCCGTGGCGGGAGCCCGACGAGGCTATGTTTCTCGTGACCACCGCGCCGGAGATGGCCCCCGACGAGCCTAAGTACGTGGAGGTTGACTACCGCGAAGGCGACCCGGTGGCCATCGACGGCGAGGCCCTGAGCCCCGTGGCCCTGCTCGAGCGCGCCAACGCCATCGCCGCCCCCCACGGTATCGGGCGGCTCGACCTCGTAGAGAACCGCTACGTAGGGATTAAAAGCCGGGGGGTCTACGAAACGCCGGGCGGCACGCTCCTCCATGCGGCCCACAAGGCCGTAGAGTCCATCACCATGGACCGGGAGGTGATGCACCTGCGCGATAGCCTCATCCCCCGCTACAGCGAGCTCATCTACTACGGCTACTGGTTCTCGCCCGAGATGCGCCTGCTCCAAACCACCATTGACGAGGCCCAGCGCGGGGTGACGGGCACCGCGCGCTTGAAGCTTTACAAAGGAAGCTGTTCGGTTGTCGGTCGCTCGAGCACCGTAGGTCTCTACCGACCTGAGTTCGCGACCTTTGAAGCCGATGAGGTCTACGACCAGGCCGACGCCACCGGCTTCATCCGCCTAAACGCCCTTCGCCTCCGCATCCAGGCCCTCCAGAGGCGGAAATGATGAGGGTGCGCCACGAGGTAGAATACCGGTCTAAATGCTGAAGAGTCTTCCATCCACCGGTGAGGGCCGCCCTTCCATCGAGGGGCTGGAGGCCGTGGCAGGCGACTGAGAGGTTAAGGGATGAAGGTGGCCGTAGTGGGTGCGAGTCTGGCGGGCCTCGCCGCCGGTGCCCTCCTGGCCCGTCGGGGCTGCCAGGTGACCGTCTTCGAGGCGGCCGCCCAGCCCGGGGGGCTTGGTGACGGTCCGGTCCTAAAGGGCATCAATCGCCTACCCGGAGACCACCTCATATGGGGGTGGCGTTCCTCTCGACCCCTCATGCGCCTCTTCGGCGCCCTGAAAGACCACCCCGGCGCGACGGCGCGCCACCTCCTCCAACCTGTCCCGACGGGCCTTCAGGCGCTCGGCCACCCCCATCGACTTGACTGGGGAGAGCGGTTGGCCGAGGAAATAGGCCGGGAGTTCCCCGCGGCGCTAGCATCTTGGACGGCTTGCGCGCAAGAGTGGGACCGGGAGGCTTGGACTCTCGGGCGGAAGGGTGTCGGGCACTCCTTCCTGACGTCGGGCCAGAGGCCCACCGAAGCGATGGCGGACGGGGAGCCAGAGGACCAGAGGCATGAAACATCTCCTCCCGATAGCGGCGAGGAACGCCAAGCAATGGAAGAGCCCTTCGCAGCCGGGCCGGTGAAAGAGCTACCGCGGGAGATACGGCACTACCTTAACGGGGTCGTCGAGGCGGTTTGCTGGCGACCCCTCGAAGAGGTGACCCAACCGGCAGGGCTGTGGGCTATGAAGATGACGGCCCAGGAGGTGGCTGTTCTAAGGGATGGGGTCGATGGGCTAATTCGCTGGCTCGCCGGGCGGTTGGAAGCGGCCGGTGGAAGCCTCCGGTTGGGAACAAGGGTGAGGGCGTTGAAGACACGAGGCGGTCGGGTCCGTGGAATCTCGATTCGGGAGGGCAGAAGACGTTCTACAGAGCCCGCGGAGAGGGTTGTGGTGGCCGGTGGAGAGCCCAGCCATCTCCTACCCCTTGGGCGGTTTCGGACCCAGCCACGGCGCACAACCGGGAACTTGGTAACCTGTCTGCTCGTAGTGGAGGAAGGGGTGATTCCAGAACCCCTTGCGCCGCTTGCCGCTTACTGTCCGGCGCCCGGAGAGCCGGTCCTCCTCCTCAGTCATAACCCCGCGAGCCGCCACAAACTCAAGGAGATGACTCGGCGATTCCTCATGGTCGGCTGGCTGGCCGAGGCTCCAGGGGCCGATTCCCTGACCCTCCCGGAGGAGCTTACCAAGCGGCTTGAGCGGCTAATGCCATTTCTGCCAGGTCGCTGGGAGCTGGTGCCTCAGGACGAGGCCACCGGTAGCCCTTTGGTTCGCCGGCCTATCCCCGAGAGCGACCAAAACGACTTTAACCCAACGACCACAGTAGGGGGCCTGGTGAAGGTAGCCCGCCATCCCTTGCCTGGGATCGCAACGACCGTATCACTCACCCTCGGCGTGGCGGCGGCCGAGACCATCCTCCGGGGGCTTTAGCTATCCCGAGTCTTCCACGACAAATACGCTGTCGCCGGGCCGGACCCGCTCGGCCACCTTTATGCCTACCAAGTCGCCTGGGCCCCCCTCCTGGACGTCCGCGTGCTCGATTTGCATGGATTCGACCGCCTGGGTGAGGTCGGTCGTATGACCCTTGATGTGGATCGTGTCGCCAACCTTAATGAGACCTTCCAGCTCAAGGGTCATGACCTCGACCTTCCGGAAGTAGTCCTTGACTTTACCGATTAATCGCTCTCCCATAACCTTCCCTCCTTCCAAACCGGCCGGGACTCCCCCCCAATGCCCCGGAACCTTCCCAGAATAACCAGAGAGGTGGAACCTATGGTACAAAAGCTTTCAAGAACCGTCAATGGTGAGGTCATCAGAACCTTGCGCCTCCGTTCTGGGGAGCGTACCATAGACAAAGATGAGGAGTGCGTCCATATGCGCCGTCGCGTTGACATCCCTGCGGTCGTGCCCGCTGCTGGACTGGGCACACGCATGCGAAAGCTGTGTGGAGAGCGTCCCAAGGAGCTCCTCCCGGTAGGAGGCCTGGCCGCCATAGAACACTCTATGGTCGAGGCGCTTGATGCGGGCCTTAGTCGCGTTGCCGTGGTGGTGCGTCCGGACAAGCCGCTAATCGAGGAGTACATTGCCGGGCAAAGGCCCGCGACCTTGGGGGAGTGGAGCTACGCCGGCCCGCCGATCGACTACCGGCAGCGCTTTGAGGAGATCCTCTTCGTGGTGCAACCCGAGGCCGATGGGGTGGCCGACGCCATCGTCCGAGCCCGCTCAGCCCTAGGGGCGGAGGCGATCGCCTGCCTGATGCCGGATAACGTAGCGTTTGCACCTCGGCCGTCCATTGCCGCTTGCCTGGATAGCTACCACGCCACGGGTCTCACAACCTGCGCCGTAGTCACCGTGCGGTCGAAGGATGCTTATCGTTTCGCCAACTGCGGGGGCATGGAGGTTTGGCGACGGACCGACGGGCGGCTCGCCGTTACCACTCTTCAGGATAAAGGTTCGGGGTCCTTCAGGGTTGGCCCCGAAGGCGAGGCAATACGGGCAATTGGCCGCTCTGTTTTGGCGCCGAGGTTTTTCGAGCTTTTGGATGAACAAGGAAAGCCGGCGGCCGACGGTGAGGTGGACGATGTCCCTCTCTACCAAGCCCTGGCGGCCGCAGGGGAGTTTCTGGTCGCCCCGATCGAGGGAGAATGCTTTGACCTCGGCTTACCCGAAGGCTACGAGGCCGCCCTTTCCTACACGGCTGACCACCCTGCCTAGGCCGGGACCCTTTTCAAACCTAGACCCGCAAGCGGGCTTCTTGGGCGAGCAATGAGTCTGCTGATTTAGGGTTTAAGGGCTTGGGCGGCGGAGAGCCGCTTCTCGAAGCGGAGCCATTCCTTGAGCATGCACCGGTCCATAACGACCGTAAGGCCCGCTTCGCGTGCCCGCCGGGCCTCCTCGACGTTCACCACGCCTTCTTGAAGCCACAACGCCGATGCACCGACCCGAACGGCCCCATCCACAATCGGGGGCACGTGCTCGGGGCGGCGAAATACGTCCACCACATCCACTGGTTCGGGCACCGCATCAAGGTCTGGATAGCAAGGCTCGCCCAAGATATTCTCCGCACTCGGGTTCACGGGAATGATCCGGTATCCCCTTGCCTGGAGAAAGCGGGGCACTATGTGGCCGTCCCGATTCGAGTTCGGCGAACAACCGACCACGGCCACAGTGCGGTAGGTCTGCAGGATGAAGAGGATGTCCTCGTCCCTGGCGAATGAATCGGGGGACATGAGTCTTAGAGGATGAGATCGTCGTCCGACCAGGTTGTCACCAGCTTGGTGAGCTCCTGGGTGGCGGGGCTCTGGTAACGGCCGGGAACCGAGAGCATGGTCAGCTCCCTGCTGATGGCTCCTTCCTCGATGGGGACCACGGCGATGGTCCCCATAGCCCCCCGTTCCTTTGCGATGGTGTAAAGCGAGAGGATAGAGACCCCTAGGCCGCTCTCCACGCCAGCCTTGACGGCCTCGGTGGAGCCGAAGGTGAGGAAGCGGTTGATGTGATCGATGCCTGCGGCGTCGAACGCCTCCTCGATGAACCGTTGGAGGGGGTTCTCCGGGTCGTGGCAAATGAACGGTTCCTTGGCCACTTCGGCCAGCGGAACCGAAGGCCGCATGGTCCAAGGATGCTTTTTGTTCACGGCGAGGACGAGCTCATCGGTGAAGAAGGGGGTTACGATGAGCCCCTCGGAGGTCAGCTCTTCCTCGACGAAAGCAAGGTGAATTTTCCGGTCCCGAAGCAGCTGGCATAGCTCATCGGTGTCGGCTTCGATTAGGGAGATGACCACGTGGGGGTGGCGCTGGCGGAAGGCCCCCAAGGGGCGAGGCAGGAAGTATTGGGCAATGGTGCCGGCCGCCCCGACGGTGAGCTGGCCTCGCTTGAGGCCCTTGAAGCCATCGAGGGCCTCCTGGGCCTCCCCGTGAAGCCTTAAGAGCTGCCTGGCGTACTTGTAGAGGATTTGCCCTGCCTCGGTGAGCGCGACTCCTCTGGCCCCGCGGTCGAAGAGCCGAACCCCGTAGTATTCCTCAAGGGCGGTCATCTGCTGGCTGATGGCGGGCTGAGAGCGCGAGACGAGTTCCGCCGCCTGCGAGAAGCTCTCTTTCTCCACCACCAGGCAAAATGTATTCAGGCGTTCCAAATCCATTCGTTATCAATACCCCGGGTCCAAGAGACAAAAGTATATCACAGCGCCATTCCTGTGCCAACCGTAAGGCGATAAGGCCATTTTGGCACGGAGAAGCAGGCCCGCTAAGGTCTCTCGAAGCATTGTATGAAAGAGCACGGCCGCTGGCAAGTCATCTCTCCAGAGCGGTGGCCTTAGCAACGCTGCTGCGATATAATCCACGGATTGTCCCGCTTCCGGGAGGATTCCTCGTGCAAGATTACCCCGCTCAGGACGACTTTTTGAGCCATGGGACCCTCATCTTCATAGTTTTTCTATTCCTACTTTGGGGCGGCAACGTTGTGGCCATAAAAGTGGGCCTTGAAGGGTTGCCGCCTTTCGGAATGGCCGCCCTGCGCTTCGTTCTAGCCGGGCTCAGCCTGGCCGCCTGGATGCGCGCCCAAGATATCCCCTTCCGGCCTGCACGCAGGGAGGTTTTCCATCACATTATCAACGGCCTCTCATTCGCTGCCCAGATCGGCTTGTTTTACTTAGGCGTAGCCCACACCTCAGCGAGCCACGCCTCGCTCCTCATTAACTCGAACCCGTTCTTCGTCCTTCTCCTGGCCCACTTCTTCGTGGAGGGCGACCGTCTAACCGGCCAGAAGGTGTTTGGCCTCACCCTTGCCTTCATCGGCGTGGCCTTCATCTTCATCGATCAGATTGGGAGCGGCAATTTGCTTGGCAACGCCCTCGTCTTTGCTAGCGCGGCGCTCCTCGGGGCCCGGATCGTCTACGTAAAGCGCCTCATATCGACCATAGAGCCTTCCCAGGTGGTCTTCTGGCAGATGGTCGTAGGCGTACCCCTCTTCCTCTGGGCGAGCAGGCTGACCGAGGCGGGGAGGGCCTGGCATTTTTCACCTTCGGTCACGGCCGCCCTGCTCTTTCAAGGCATAGTCGTGGGGGCTTTCTGTTTCTTGGCCGCCACCATTCTCCTCCAGCGCCATAACCCATCGACCCTCTCGGCCTTCTCCTTCCTCATCCCGCTTTCGGGGGTCACGCTGAGCCACCTCCTTCTGGGCGACCCCCTGACCCGAAACCTCTTGCTTAGCTCCGCCTTCGTGGCCCTGGGCATTGCCTTGGTCCACAAGCCTACATCCGCCCGGCCTGGTATCGCCGAAAAAAAGGTGGAAATTTCTACATCCGACCACTATCATTAGGGACACACGGCAAAGCCAGCCCCCAGGGGAGGAGAGCCATCATGGGCGATGGGTTAAAGAGCGCCTATGAGAGAGCCATGGAACGTCTCAAGGAAAAGGGCCTGGAGCCGGCCGATACTACCCTGACCGACGAACAAAAGCACGAAATCGGCGAGATACGGAGGGAATTCGACGCTAAGGTAGCCGAGCTGAATATCATGATGCAGTCGGCCATCAAGGAGTCTCAAACCGACGAGGAGGGGAGTGTGCCTGTGGCCGATATCGAGGCTCGTATTGCCTCAGAGAAGGCTTCCCTTATGAGCAAGATGGAAAAGCGCGTGGAAGCTGTCCGGCGGCGTTCAAAGGAAAGCGGTTAAGTGACCCTTCACCCGGACGCCCTTTTCATGGACGGCTGAGGCTCAGCCGTGTTATAATAACAGCCCTTATTGGTCTGACGTGGAGGTCGTATGTCGTTCGCCAGAATCCTAGTTGTTACCTTCACCATTGCGGTATTGGCCGCAGCCGGATGGGCTGCCGATACAAGCCCGTATGGCACGTTGGTACCCGTGAAGATCAAGGGCATTACAGTTGACCCCAGAAATTCGAAGCCCATCGCTGTGCTCGAGACCACCGAGGAGACCGCTCGCCTGCTGCCTATTTGGATCGGCCCCTTTGAAGCCAACGCCATCACCATGCAAATGGACGAGGTCCCCACGGTCCGTCCCCTGACCCACGATCTGATCAAGAACATCCTCAAGGGGGTGGATGCGAAGGTAGAGAGGATCATCATTACGAAGCTGGAGAAGAATATTTTCTACGCCGTCATCCGTCTGGAGGTAGACGGCCGGGAGATCACGGTGGATAGCAGGCCGAGCGACGCCATAGCCGTGGCCCTACGGGTTAATGCCCCCATCTACGCCACCGAGCAGGTCCTCAAGGATGCCAAGACCATCGAGACGCACGAAGGCCAAGAGCCCAACCTGGCCCAGAACGCCTTAGGCATAACCGTTCAGGCGCTCACCCCTGCCATTGCAGAGCACTTCAGCTTGGGTGAGAAAGTTGGCGTTCTAGTCTCCCACGTCCAGAGCAATAGCGAGGCGGCCTCCGCAGGAATTCGACGAGGCGACATCATTACAGCCATCGGGGACCACTCAACAGATTCCATCCAAGCATTTCAGGAGGCAATTGAGGCAGCGAGCGGTCAAACCGAGGTGGACCTCCGGCTCCATCGGGGCGACGGCCGTCACGACCTCATCCTCAAACTAAACTCCACTAACGAGTGACATCGCGCCATGCCTTCTGGGTCGCGCCGCTGGTGCCTCTTGGTAGGCCTCAGCGCACTGACGGCGGTCGCGGCACTGGCCGTAGGGTGCGCCCCCCCTATTAAGGTTTCAGGATTCGCGCCACCGAGCAACGTTGTCTCGTTCACCCATCCCAAGCTGGCCGATTATCCCCTACGTCGCATCGTCGTCCTCCACTTCGATAACAGAACCCCTTCACCGGACGCCGGCGAGACCATCTCCGAGTTCTTCTATGAGGAGCTTAAGAACCGGACCACCAAGAGTGTCTTGCCACCCATGCCGGCCGACTATTCGAAGCTCAACCTGGAGATACCATTGGGCCACCGGGTCGGTGGACGGCTGCCTCCCCCCGAGGTGAGCCCGAAGGCGATCGAAGGCATCCTGGAGCAGTTGGAGCCAGCCCTGCGTGAGGCCATCGCCGCCGAGGGCCGGATGGCCCCTTCAGAGGGTCAAGTCGCCTCTGGCTCAGGACTGGACGCCTTCATCATTCCACGGGAAATTCGCTTGACGGAAGCCGAGAAGGCCGAGGTTCCGGATCGTTTGTGGGTTGGGGACCGGCTCGCAGACGGCCTCGTGGTGGGCGTCATAGGCCGCTATCGTAACCGCCAGGGCAATTCTCTCACGGTTCGCGATTCGGCCAGCGTTGCTTACGACGTCTATCTCCTTTCCACTATAGACGGAGCGGTCCTCTGGCAGGCCTCTTTCGACGAAACCCAAGTGCCGCTATTTGAGAACATCATGCTGATGGACCGTTTCCTCAAGGGAGGGGGTGTGTGGCAGACCCACGATACCTTGGCCCGCATCGGCATGGCTAGAGTCCTGGCCTCGTTTCCTGGCGTGAGTAGCCCCCTCTCCCCTGCCTCTAGACCGGCCACCGCCCCGGTGGCTTCCAGGAAACCTCAGCCGATAGAGCCCGTTACTCCTTCTCAGGCAGCCGAAAAGAAAGGCCGACAGCGCATAATTTTCGAGTCTATCCGCTGAGCCGTACCTAACGGCCAAGACAACGCAACCTTGATTTGATACAACTCAGGGCTCGTTAAATCACGACAGGGGCCTTGAGAAGGAACGCACCGCCAATGCGAAAAAGAGGGTGGTGAAACCCACAGTGATGGCAAGGTCGGCGGCTAGTCCCACGGGCCGGCCGAAGAGGAACGGGCCCAACCGAGCCACGGCGGGCAAGCCCACGCCCTGGCCCGTCAGGGCCACCAAGCGAAGAGCGTCCACGGCGTAGGTGGCGGGGTTGATCTTGACGAGGAAGTCCATCCAGACAGGGAGGTTAACCATCGGGAAGACCGCTCCACACGTGAAGAAGAGCGGCAGAGTAATGAACTGATTGGCGACGATAAACCCGACGTGAGATCTGATCAGCCCGGCCAATGCCACGCTGGCCGCCGTCGTGGTAAAGGCAAAGAGCACGATGATCGGGACCATCTGCAACAACATTGGTATTGTAAGGGAAATGCCCACGAGAGGGGCCATCACCACCATCACGAGGGCTTGGACGACCGTAAGGGTCACCCCCGAGAGTATCCGTCCCAGGACCATGCTGGAAGGACGAATGGGGGCCACGAGGAAGGCTTTAAGGTAGCCGAACTCCTGATCGGCCACGATCCCGAATGCTGAGAATAGGCCGCTGAAGAGGATCGTCATCCCCACTATGCCGGGATACACGAACTGGATGTAGCTAACACCACCGCCTAGGGCGCCGGGCTGGAAGGCGCGATTCATGCCCACCCCGAACAAGAGCAGCCACATTATGGGCATGGCTAGATGAGAGGCCGAGCGACCTTTGTTGCGAAGAAACTGAATGACGTCCCGCCACCAGATGGCCCCGACGGCGGCCAGCTCGAGGGAGAGGCCGTTCGTCACTGCTTTCTCCTATGGCGTAAGACCCTCTGGTGGCTTGCAGCGTCGAGCTGGTCGTCACGAATTCCGTGGCCGGTTAGGCTCAAGAAGGCCTCGTCTAAACTTGCCGCACCATAAGCGGCCTTAAGGCCTTCCGGGGAATCGAGGGCGATCAGTCGACCGTGATCGATGATTGCTACCCGGTCGGCCCGCTCGGCCTCCTCCAGGTAGTGGGTGGTTAGAAAGATGGCGATCCCGTAATCGCTGCGAATTCTCTCTATGTAGGACCAGATGCGCTCACGGCTTTGTACGTCGAGGCCCAAGGTCGGCTCATCGAGGAAAAGGACACGGGGACGGGTCATGAGGCCGCGGGCGAACTCAAGCCTCCGCCGCATTCCACCGGAGAAGGTTCTTACGAAGTCGTCGCGCCGGTCGGTAAGCTCGACGAGCTCAAGCATCTCTTCGATTCGAGCAGATCTCTCGGCCCGGGACAGCCCATATAGGACGCCGTAAAGCCACAAGTTCTCGAAGGCTGTGAGGTCTTTGTCCACAGCAGCCTCTTGGAAAACGACCCCGAAAATAGACTTCGCCGCCGTGGAACTTCTGACCACATCAACATCGCCCAAAGTGATGGCGCCACTTGTGGGCTTTAGCAGTGTGGTCATCATCGCGATGGTCGTGGTCTTACCCGCCCCGTTAGGCCCCAGGAAAGCGAAAACCTCTCCGGGGTAGAGTTCCAACGAGACGCCATCAACCGCCCGAAACCCGTTGAACTCTTTCACTAAGTCCTTAACGACAAGGATAGGCGCCGCCATGCCTCATCCTCCATGAACCGTTACTAAGCCTTGGGAAAAATGAAGGGTCCGTCTTTGGGCTATCTCTCTATCGCTCAGCCCAGGTTCCGCAGCCGCTCAATGACGGGGGGAAGAACATCGAGAACGTGGTCGATGTCGTCCTCCGTGGTCCCCCGCCCCAGGCTGAACCTGACGCTGCCCCGTGTCCGCGCCTCATCAAGACCCATGGCTAACAGCACTGGGGAGAGAGTCACCTTACCAGAGGAGCAGGCGCTCCCGGTCGAGACAGCTATCCCCTTAAGATCGAGGTTGATCACGACCGACTCGCCTTCCACGGCTTCGAAGCTTACGTTGAGGGTATTGGGCAGGCGGCTGACGGGGTCACCGTTGAGAAACACTCCTGGAATGCGCTCGGCGACGCCCTTCCAGAGACGGTCCCGTAAGCGCAGCGTCCGCTTCTCGTCAGCTTCCCGCCGCTCGGTCGCCAAACGGCAGGCCGCCCCGAACCCGACGATGCAAGGGACGTTCTCGGTGCCCGCCCGGCGGCTAAGCTCGTGGGCGCCCCCGGTGATGAGGGCTTTGAGCTCCAATCCCTTACGGACGTATAGAGCCCCCGCGCCCTTAGGCCCGTAAAGCTTGTGCGAGGAGAGGCTCACCATGTCACACCCCATGGCAAGAACATCCAAGGGTATCTTGCCCACGGTTTGGACCGCGTCGACAAGCACAGGGACACCCCGCTCGCGGGCCAGCTCGGCGACCTTCTCGACGGGCTGGATGGTCCCCATCTCGTTGTTGGCATGCATAAGAGCGACCAGGAGCGTCTCGTCGGAGATTGCCTCAGCAACGGCCTCTGGCTCCACCCGGCCCGTTTCATCCACGGGGACGATGGTCGTGCGGAAACCGTCGGCCTCCATAGCCCTACAGGTCTCCATGACTGAATTGTGCTCTACGGCGCTCACCACCAAATGGCGAGCGCGGTCGCGGTGGGCCGCGGCGGTCCCCCTAATGGCAAGGTTGTTGGCCTCGGTGCCGCTGCTTACAAAGATGACTGACAGCGGGTCCCCCCCGACCAAGGCGGCCACCGAGTCTCTGGCCTCGTCAAGGGCCACCCGGGCCGTCCGGCCAAAGGAGTGAAGGCTCGAGGGGTTCCCAAAGCCCTCCTCCAGGTACGGCAGCATGGCATCCCGGACAGCCGGGTCCACCGGCGTCGTGGCGTTATGATCAAGGTATACTGTACGCATTGTTGGGTCTTGGTAAGCCGCCCTATCCCTGGCTTGCCGAGGGGTGGCCCGCGGGCGTCGGTGCCTCCGTCTCCTCGGCCTTGAGCTTCTCGATCTCTGCCTCCAGGGCTTCGACCCGCTTAAGGAGCTCTTCGATGGCTAACCCGGAGGGGTCGGGGAGGAGATGGTGGTCGAGGTCGACCTTCTTTGTGTCCCGCTTCCGGCCTTTCTGGAACACCACCTTGGCGGGCACCCCCACCACGGTGCTATAGGGGGGTACGGAGCGGATGACCAGGCTCCCCGCCCCCACGATCGCGTTGTCGCCCACCGTGAAGGGCCCGAGAATCTTCGCCCCGGCCCCCACGACCACGTTGTTGCACAGGGTCGGGTGGCGCTTTTCCTTCTTGAGGCTCGTGCCTCCGAGGGTCACCCCGTGGTAGATGGTGCAGTTCTCGCCGATCTCGGCCGTCTCGCCGATCACGACGCCCATCCCATGGTCGATGAAGAAGCCCGGGCCTATCTGGGCCCCGGGGTGAATCTCAATACCAGTAAGGAACCGATTGATGTGAGAGACCAGGCGGGCGACAAAATAGAGCCGGCGGCCCCAAAGCCCGTTAGAGAGTCGGTGAAGGAGGATTGCGTGAAAGCCCGGGTAGCAGAAGATGACCTCGATGGCAGACCGGGCAGCCGGATCCCGTTCGAATACCACATCAATGTCGCGCTTAATGGTTGTCCACCAGCCCACAGCCCTATCTCCCTACAGACCCGCCAATAGTTTCTACGTACGAGGGGGCGTCTTCATGAAGTGTAGGACGGCGCCCTCAACCTGTCAAGGCGCGTAGGCGGCTAACTCGTTGAGGACCTGAGCCTTGTCGTAATGTTTCAGTAGCTGAGCCATCATAGTGTCCCAGGAGCGACTCTCGGCGAAGGCCCGGCCCCGCGCAGCAAGGGTTGCGGTCAAGGAGGGATCATCGAGGAGCGCCTTAACCTTGTGTAAGGCCTCGGCGATATCGTCCGGGGGATAGGTGAGCCCAGCGCCGCTCTCGGCAATGAGGTCTCCAGTCCCATAGGCCGCGACCCCCACCACCGGAAGGCCGCTGGCGAATGCCTCCATGACCGTGTTGGGACACCCTTCGGTGGGGGAAGGCATGAAGAAGAGGTCCGAGGAGGCGTAGGCCGTTGCAAGGTCCTCGCCGGTTAGATAGCCGGTGAAGGTGTGACGGACGCCACGTAGCGCCTCGGACAGGGCTCCCCTCTCAGGGCCGTCTCCAACAATGACCCAGTGGACTCCGTCCAAGAGACGGGCAATGGCTACGAGAGTCTCCAGGTTCTTTTCCTTCCCCAGGCGACCTACGTAGAGGACCAATGGAAGAGCATCGCCTTGGCCACCGCGAACGGCTAAGCGGAAGTCTTCGCTTCGTTTTCGGGGATGAAACCGCTCACCGGACACCCCTCGGGGCCAAACCACAACCCGTTTTAATCCCCACTCACGCAGCATGTCTGCCACCGACGTTGAAGGGGCCAATGTCATCTCACACTCCCCGAACGCCCTCTGGACCCACCAGCGGAGGGCCCTGCGGAGAAAGCCCACCCCATGGTAGGCAACGTAGTCGTGGTAGAGGGTATGGAAGGAGGCGACCCGGGCGACCTTGAGCCGGCGGGCGCAATAACTGCCCAGTGGACCCAAAACGAGTGGATGCAGGAAGTGCATCACATCGGGCCGAAAGGCTTCAAGCTCACGTCTCATCCGGGCCGCCTGGGGCACCGGCAGGCAGAACCGGGAGCGCGCCCATGTCCTGGTCGTCACCGTAGGAAAACCCACGAACGGCGCTTGCGCAGCTCCGGCAGTCCCATTGTCGGCGATAAATACCCGGGCCTCATGGCCCTGCCTTTCGAGATAGTCCAACAAAACGGTCAGGACGTTTGAGACCCCACCAGGGAAATCGTAGGGAAGCTCCCGAAAGATAGCCACTCGCATATACCTTCTCCCTTAGCGGTTCAAAAGGCCCCGGACCATGCCTGCACCCTCCGACCAGAGCGAATAAAGATCGTGCCAGCTACGGGCCCCGGCTATGCGGCGGGCCACATAGGTGGGCCGGCCGTAGAAGGCCCGGACGGCTTCGATGCGAAGCGCCGCCAATCGCTCGGGGTCCAAGCGCTCTGTAGTGATGGCCGGCTCACCGAGGGAGCTGTCGAGGTCGAGCCGATTGGGGTCGGCCCAGCCCTGCGCGAGGGCGAGCCGACGAAAGGAGGTGCCCATGCGCGGGGTAGCTATGTTGAAGGTGGCGAAATCCAAGGGAAGCTCGGTAGCCCACCGGATGGTTTGGCGCACGGCCCCCTCATCCTCCCCCGGCAGTCCCAGGATGAAGGTCCCTAGCGTGCGAACCCCCCGACGGGCGCACGCCCGAAGGGTCGCCTCGGTGGTCTCCCTGGGGATGGCCTTGCCATAGCCGGCCAGCAGATCATGGTTGACCGTCTCCAGGCCGAAGATGATCGTATGGCAGCCGGCCTCCTGCATGGCATCTAGCAGCTCTTCGTCGAGAACGTCGGTCCGTGAAAAGCACACCCACCCGAACCGAGGGACAATTGACGCTAGACGCGCGCAGAGCTCCAGCGTTCGGCTCTTGTGGACTCCGAACGTTTGATCTCGAAAGAAAATCTCTCTCAAGCCCAGGCGGTGTAGGTGATCGATCTCCTCTAAGACCCCGTCGAGCTCTCGGAGTTTGAAGCCCAGGTGACCGCTTATGCAGTATTGACAGGGAAATGGGCAGCCGAAGTCGCTGAGTACGGTTGCAAAGTGGCGGCGCCGGGCGAGGATGAAGCGATACGCCTCTAGGGGGAAGAGCTCGTGCCGAGGCCGGGGGATGGCGAATACGCCACGACCCCTGGTCACGGGGGTCGATACGACCTCTCCGTTCCCGTCCCGGTAGATGGCGTTCTGGCTCGGCCGGCCTTCCAAGAGGTCGAGGATGTCGGGAGTGGAGAAATCGAGAAGGAGGCCATCGATTTCCCGGTGGGTCTGCAGGAGGTGGGTCCCGTGGTCGAGGACGATGTCCCCGGTAACGAATAAGCGCGGGGCACCGTTGGCCTTGATGGCCCGAAAGAGGGCCTGGTCCTCGACAAAGGAGGGGGCGGCGGTGAGGGCTACAACCGCGGCCGGACGAAGAGTCTTGACGTAGGCGAGGGTAGCGCGCGGACTCAAACGTTGGACGACGGAGTCAAGGACGCGGACGTGGTAATGCTCCCCAAGCCATCCGCTCAAAAACAGAAGGTCCACTGGATGATAATAATAGGAGCCCTTCGAGACCTTGGAGCAGAAATAATCCCGCATGATGCGCTGATTGCCAGGCGGGTTGAGCAGCAAGACGGTGGGTCGCGCCATAGGCCATATCGTCCATGAGAAGGGTTTAACTTACCATAGCATGACTTTGCTGGGGGTACAAGGCGGCCTCACCTACGGCGACGTCGGCCGAAGCCTCCTCCGCCCGGGGTGTGGATGGAGACGATCTGGCCTTTCGACACAGGCCGGTTGACCTTCCCGGCCAAGACCTCGACTTTGCTCCCCGTGCGAAGCAGGTTGAGGCCCGGCATCCCGGGCTGGCCTCCCCGAAGTCCATAAGGCCCCCGGCGGCGCCGATCGCTGAGCAGCGTAAGCGAGGCATCGCAGAGCAACGCCAACTCGCGAACCACCCCGTCTCCGCCCCGGTGTCGCCCGTCACCCCCGCTTCCGTCCCGCAGCCTATATGACACCACCCGGAGGGGATAGGCGTATTCGATGGCCTCGATCGGGGTGTTCAGGGTGTTGGTCATGTGGGTGTGGACGGCGTTGAGTCCCGGCCCTTTCGAGCCTCCTCCCATACCGCCGGCGATGGTCTCGTAGTAGGCGAAGGGCCGGCCGCGGATGGGGTCGTAGCCCCCCAGCGTGAGATTGTTCATCGTCCCGGATGAAGCTGCCGGAATGGCATCGGGCATGGCCTTGGCGAACGCTCCGAGGAGCACATCCACGATCCGCTGGGAGGTCTCAACGTTGCCCCCGGCCACGGCCGCCGGAAAGCGGGCGTTGATGACGGTGCCCTCGGGAGCCACGACGGTGATCGGCCTCATGCAGCCCGCATTGCTAGGAAGGTCCAGATCGACCAGGCAGCGAACGACGTAGAATACGGCGGAGAGCACAATGGGCTCGACGGCGTTCACGCTGCCACGGACCTGGGGGTCGGTGCCAGTAAACTCGATGCGGACCTCATCGTTCCGGACCTCCACGGCCACAGCGATCTTGATGGGTTTCGCCGAAATGCCGTCGTCATCCAGGTAGTCCTCGAAGCGGTACGTCCCGTTGGGGATGGCCCGGATGGCCCGGCGGGTCATCCGCTCGGCATAGTCCTGGAGGGCCCTCATGGCGGCAACTACGGTGCGCCGGCCGCGGGTGGCGACAAGCTCCTTAAGGCGCATCTCACCGAGGCGGTTGGCGGCAATCTGAGCCGCCAGGTCGCCCTCGCGCTCCTCAGGCGTACGGACGTTGGCCAGCAAGAGGCGGACCAGATCGCTCTCCAACACACCGCCACGCACAATGGTCACGGGGGGAATACGGAAGCCTTCCTGGAAAATCTCCGTGGCCAAAGGAAGGCTGCCCGGCGTCATCCCCCCCACATCGGCGTGATGGGCCCGGTTGGCCACATAGAAGAGGGGTCTGCGGTCCTTTGCCCGCCCGAAGACCGGCGAGACCAGGGTGATGTCCGGCAGGTGGGTGCCGCCCAGGTAGGGGTCGTTCAGGATGATCACGTCGCCCGGGGCGAAGGGGGCCAGGGGCAGCGTCGCCTCCACCGACAGCGGCATCGCCCCCAGGTGGACCGGGATGTGGGCCGCCTGGGCCACCAGCTTCCCCTGGGCGTCGAAGACGGCGCAGGAGTAGTCCCGCCGCTCTTTGATGTTGGGGCTGTATCCCGTCCGGCCGAGAGCCACGCCCATCTCCTCGGCGACCGACGAGAAAAGGTTCTTGAAGACCTCGAGGGCGATAGGATCGATCTTCATCGCGCCCGCTCCATCCTAAGGTTGAAGAATCGATCGACCTGGGCGACCCACCCCGGCGGAACCCAGGTCGTCGAGCTGTATTCGGCCACGAGGGACGGCCCACGAAGCCGGCTCCCAACCGGCAGCTCCTCCCGCCAGAACACCGACGCGTCAACCTTCTTCCCCCCGGAGACTACCGCCTTGCGCTCGATGGGCTTTGGACGGGCAGGACGCTTGGGCTTACGTCCCTTTGGCAAGGCAACTGGCGCCACCCGGCCGGTGACATGCACCCGGACAGCCACAACCTCCACAGGCCGCTCCGGCCGGGCGTAGCCGTAGGTCGTCTCGTGATGCACGTGGAACGCCGCCAGGTAGTCTCGGCTGTAGGGGACGGAGAGCTCGTAGGACTGACCCACATAGCGGCAGTCGATGAACCGCTCGAAGGCGAGGTCGGCCCGCGCCAGGCCTTCTGCCGTCATCTCCCGGCGTCCCTCGTTCTCCAGGCGCCGGAACGTTCGTTCTGCGGCCCTGGACGAAAACGCCTCAACCCGCTCCATCACGGTGGCGACGTAAGTCCTTTTAACGTCGCTCAGCAGCATGCCCAGAGCCGAGGTTATGCCGGCATGGTTCGGCACAACCACGCGGGGGATGGCGAGCCTATCTGCAAGCCCGCAGGCGTGAAGGGCACCGGCCCCCCCGAATGAGACAAGAGTGAAACGCCTCGGGTCGTGGCCCCTTTCAACGCTTATTACGCGAATGGCCCGCTCCATGGTGGCGCTCACCACCTCTATTACTCCCTCCGCCGCTCTAGTTTGGCTTACTCCCAGCTCGCGGGCGAGAGGCTTAATTGCACGACGCACCCCAGCCACATCGAGCTCCATGGCGCCGCCGAGGAACCACCGACTGTCGATTCGGCCGAGGGCGAGGTTGGCGTCTGTGACCGTAACCTCTCGGCCCTTTCCGTAGCAGATGGGCCCGGGTTCCGCCCCGGCGCTCTCCGGCCCGACAACTAGGGCCCCACCAGCATCGCACCTGGCTATCGAGCCTCCTCCGGCGCCGACCGTGTGGATGTCGATCATGGGGACGTGGATGGGTAACCCTCCAACCGAGGCCTCTGAGGCCAAAGTGAGCTCGCCGTCGCAGAGGGCCACGTCCGTGGAGGTTCCTCCCATATCGAATGTGATAACCTTCTCGAATCCAGCCCGCCGCCCTATGGCAAGGCCAGCCACCACCCCGCCGGCAGGCCCGGAAAGTATGGTATGGACCGGCTCGGCGGCGGCCCGCGCGGCGCTGATGGAGCCTCCGTTGGACTGCATGACGCGGAAGCGCCCCTGGCCGCCCAAGGAGCGGCCGAGCCGCTCTAAGTAGCGGCCCATGACAGGGGCAACGTAGGCGTTGACGGCGGTGGTAGTGGCCCGCTCGTACTCGCGATGCTCCGGCAGAACCCGATGCGAGCAAGATACAGGCACCCCAAGACCCCCGAGGGCCTCGGCGACGGCCAACTCGTGGGCGGGGTTTACAAAGCTGAAGAGGAGGCAGACGGCCACCGACTCGATTCCCCGGTCACGCATACTGCGCCGAAGGTCGGCCAATGCCCTGCGGCTCAATGGCTTAAGGACGCTCCCGTCGTAAAGAATCCGCTCGTCCACCCCAAAACGGAGCTCCTTGGGCACCATCGGCGGAGGGCGAGAGGGCATCAGGTCGTAGAGGTGGGGTCGGGTCTGGCGCCCTATCTCCAGCATGTCTTCGAAGCCCGCCGTCGTGACGAAAGCCGTCCGAGCGCCTTTGCGTTCAATCAACGCGTTGGTTGCAACCGTAGAGCCGTAGGTTATCTCGCATGCCGCCGGCTCGAGGCCCAGCTGCTCGAGTCCACGGAGCACCGCCTCGGCCGGGTCATGGGGCGTAGAGAGCACCTTATGGACGCGAACCCCCTCATCGGAGGCGACCATGAAGTCGGTGAAGGTGCCACCGGTGTCAATGCCTACGCGAATAGTGTAAGAAGAGGTCGGTCCAGGAACCATCACACCTCCATCGATTAGAGCCTAAGGCCAATGCGTCCTTAGAACGACGAAGACCTTAACATAAGCCGGGCCGGAGGCGTAAACCCTTTCCCCCCACCCTTGTCAAGACTGGGAGAATGTGGTAACCTCCGGGCGTTTTACGTGTATTGTATGGTTTTGACCCACCCGCTTAGCTTTCACGGTTCACGAGCACCCACCCATGAGCGATCCAAAGCTGCCAGAACTTGACCTGACACCCCTGACTGCCGGGATGAGCCCGGCGGACCTGATTGATTCGGCCTTCCACGCATTCAACGCCGCCCGGATCAGGGAGGCCTGCCGACTCTATGCCACCAGTCTGCTGCGAGACGATGTAACCGTAGGCCTGAGCCTCTCGGGAGCACTAACCCCTGCCGGCCTAGGGACATCCTGCCTGGTGCCCCTGATCCAGCGCAACTACGTGGACTGGATCGTCACGACCGGCGCAGTCCTCTACCACGACCTACACCTGGGCCTCGGTTATTCTTTTTATCGAGGCAGCCCCGGCCTTGACGACAAGGAGCTGCGCAAACGGAAGCTCATTCGCATCTACGACGTCATCATCGAGTTCGAAGCCATGCGGGCCACCGACCAGTGGCTTCGAAAGGTCTTCGAAGACCCCGTCTTCCAGCGAACCATGGGCTCGGCGGAGCTTCACTACCGCCTAGGCGAGAAGATAGCCGAGAGTGAAAAGCGCCTCGGCCTGGGGGGCGCAACAATGCTTGCTGCGGCCTACGCCGCAGGGGTTCCCATCTACGTCGCCTCGCCAGGCGATAGCTCCATAGGCCTCGTTGTAGCTGAGAGGGCCCTCGTAGGCAAGACCATCGTCTTCGACATCAGCCGCGATGTCAACGAAACGGCGGCCATCGTCCACCACTCTAAGCAAAAGGGCAAGAGCGGTGCAGTGTCGATTGGTGGGGGAGCCCCTAAGAATTTCCTCCTGCAGACGGGGCCGCAGCTTGAAGACATCCTCGGCCTTGAGGAGATGCCCCACGACTACTTCATCCAGTTCACCGACGCGCGGCCCGATACTGGGGGCTTGTCGGGCGCCACGCCTTCAGAGGCGGTCTCGTGGGGCAAAATCGACCCGGACGCGCTTCGCCACGCGGTGACGGCATATGTTGACGCCACCATCGCCATCCCGCTGCTTACGTCCTACTTGATGGAACGAGGAGGCGAGCGTGAGGCGAAGAGGCTCTACGACCGTTTACCCTCAATGGTCCATCACCTACAGGCGGAATTTATAGCCCACGAAAAACAGATTGGCAACCTTCCGCCGGACTACGAGCCAGAGTCCCTCTAGATGCGGGGAAAGGGGGGTGGACAGTCCACCATTAACCGGGTATAATATTCTATCATGTTATATAATATCTGTTCCTTTCCAATATTATAGCGATAATCGAGGGACTTCGGCCATAGTGAGCGCGACCCCAAAATCTCGTTGCCGGACCCCCATTTTTTCCGCGATTTTCCTAATTAGCACCCTGTTGTCTGGTTGCGTGCCGCCGGCAAACTCTCAATTGCCGCCGCCACCTACTGGGACGAGGTTCGCCGGAGGCACCAACGAGAGCATTATCCTCCAAGCTCGCTCCGAAGTGCTCCAGGGTTTGAGGGCATATGAGGCCAACGACTGGGAGAAAACCCGCAGGGCTTTCGATAATGCGCTAGACATTATCCATCGGGCCGACCTGCCGGAACCCTACAAAGATTTGAAGCTCATTCAGGTGGGTCTGCCGCAAGCCTACCGTCACTTCGACCTTACAGCCATCCACAACCAAGTAAGGGGCTTCCCCTTAAAGCAGGGCGCTCACCGTGGTGGGTCGAGGATCCTGGCCGAGGAGTCCTCCGAGGAGTCCTCCGAGGGGACGTCTTCTTGGGGGCCTTCCCTGCCAAGCCACTACTCCGCACATAATCCATCCACTCTCCCCGAGAAAGCGTTTCTTGAAAGAGAGATTATCCGGCTTGTGGCCAAGTTCGGGGAAGATTCTTACACCGTCCCGCCCGTTTTCGTAGAGAGCGTGCAGCACTTCATCACCGACTATCAGGGCCCCAGGAAAAAATTCTTCAAAAAAGCACTGAGGCGATCGGGGAAGTACGTTCCGCTCATCACCGTCATATTCAGACAAAAGAAGGTACCAGAGGATATGGCCTACATGGCCCTGGTGGAAAGCGGCTACTCGCCGACGGTAACAAGCAGAGCCAAAGCCCGCGGACTTTGGCAATTCATCCGCTCGACGGGCCGCTCCTACGGACTCCGCATAGATAAGTGGCGGGACGAGAGGCTCGACCCAGTGAAATCGACCATCGCCGCCCGTGAGTACTTTCTCGACCTGGTGGCCATCTTCGGCTCCCGATCTTTCTTGCTGGCGATGGCGAGCTACAACGCTGGAGAGGGAAAAATCACCTCCTGCCTCAAGCGGCTTGACGACCCATTCGAGGAAAGAAACTTTTGGGCCATCCGAGGATGCCTGCGCCGTGAGACGAGGGAATACATACCACGGGTTATCGCGGCCGCAATTGTTGCCAAATATCCTGAACGCTACGGCTTCACCGCACCAAGGCCTCTGGGAGATGTGGACTGGATGATCGTCACGACGCCGACTCGTCTGAGCAAGCTTGCCAAATACGCTGGGATCACCGAGGGGGCCCTCCGCAAGCTCAACCCCGACCTCACCCCCAAAGAACGCTCCACCCCGTCAAGGGTGATCAACTTCCCTCTTGCCGTCCCTCGGGGGAAAGGCGCCGCCGTAGCACAGGCGCTCGCGGCGGCCCGTACCCTTCGGCCGGGCGCCGGTGCCGCCAGGGCTAGCACCGTCTCCTACCGGGTGCGCCGGGGCGACAATCTCTGGACTATTGGCCGGCGCTTCGGAATTGCACCGGCGAAAATCGCTTATTGGAACGGCGTTAAGGGTGGACTCATCCGCCCCGGTCAAACCCTTGTCATGTATAAGGACGGACAGGGTCGGGAAGCCCCACCATCGAGTCCATCCTCCGCCACCGCCGCTCCGGCTAAAGGAAAACGGTTCAGGTACGTCGTCCAAAAGGGCAACAGCCTCTACGATATCGGCAGATACTTCGGTGTTCCCTACCGCGACATCATGCGGTGGAACCGTTTGAGAAACGCCAGGATATTCCCTGGCCAAAAGCTTACGATCTATACCACCAGGGCTCCCTTCCTCACCACCTATCTGGTGAAGCCGGGAGACACGCTCTCCGAAATCAGCAGCCGCCACAAGGTTAGACTCGACTACCTCATGGGGTATAATGGGCTTTCGCCCGGAGACATGATCCGGGTCAACGAAAAGCTCAAAATCTACCGATTCAAGTAGCCAAACTCCCTTAGGCCACGAGGAAGTTGGCCCATGCCCGTCCCTACCTGGATGCTGGCGCCCCTATACCTCGGAGGGGTAGCGCTCATCCTCTTCTCCGCCAACCGGCTAGTGATTCTATGTTTGGCCATTACCAAGAAATGGGGGGTAACATCCCTGGTTCTAGGCTCCACGTTGGTTGCTATGGCCACCTCGCTGCCGGAATTCAGTGTTGTGCTTGTAGCGGTTCTGAGCGGTGAGCACGACTTGGCGCTAGGAACCATTCTTGGGGCCAACATCCTCAATATAGGCCTCGTTCTGGGTATCTCTACTACCATCACCCCCATTGAGGTGAGCCGGACAGCCCGGCGGCGGGAATTACCCCTCGCTCTCGGCGTCCTCGTCCTCTTCTTTCTATTTGCCCTCAACCGACATGTCGGGAGGCTCGAGGGGATGGTGATGATCGCTGCCATGGGCGGATACCTCTATCTCCACCTGCGTACGGCGGCGGGAGATATCAGAGCATTCCAATCGGGCAAGCCTACGGCTGAGACCACGCCCGCAGTTGGGTCAACCATACTCCAGGTGCTGGTGGCCGTGGCGGCGCTCTTTGGCGGCGGGGTCTTGGTGGTGCTAGCCGCCAGCGGAATTGCAGAGACCCTGGGCATCAGCCGGCTCACCCTAGGGGTTGTACTCGTAGCTTTGAGCACAACGATTCCGGAGCTCGCGGCCTCAGTCTCGAGCGCATATCACAAAGAGCCCGAGATCAGCCTCGCCAACGTTATCGGCAGCAACAACTTCAACATTCTCGTCTGCGTGGGCTTCGTCGCAATTCTCAAACCCATCACCGTGAATCCCACGGCCCTCAGAGTGGAATTTCCCGTCGCCTTCGCCTTCTACCTTCTCTTGATGTGGTTATTCAGAAGTCACGCGACCCTAAGCAGGCGGGAAGGCATAGTGTTGCTGACCTGTTACGGACTGTTCGTCGCCTGGCTCATCATGGGATGAGCAGACCCCAACGTAGAGCACCGGCCCAAAGCTTCGGAATAGCTAGAGCGATTCCGCCTTCTAGCCGTACCGATGGACGCAAAAAAAACCGGCGGCGTCCCGTAAGGGACGCCGCCGGCAACGCCATATCGCTGACTATTGCGGGCTCTAGACCTATGCGTCCTCCTTAGGGCTGGAGGATTTTGAGGGTGAGGTGGTGCGGGAACGGCTGGAGCGGCGGCGGCGGGAGCTGCGCGACCGGCTCCTTCGGCGGTCCGATGAGGTCTGCTCAGTTGAGACGGGTGCATCCTCGCCCCCTCCTGAGGCCTGACCCCTCTCAATTACCTCTGCCACCTCCTCCAAGGCATCCTGGTGGGGTGGGAGTGGGCTGTCGGTCCGGGGGAAGGCTCTTCCTCCTCGGCACGGAGCCACCGGAGCGGGGCGGGCCTCAGGCGACTAATGAGGCGAAGGCCCGCGTGCAACAACCCCTCTTGGCCTTCTTCTGAAACCGGCTCCTCCTGCGGTTTGGACACTGCCTCCGGCTCCTCGGATTTCGGGGCGCGTCGGCGCCGTCTCCGGGCCCTGGGCGGCCTTTCTTCCTTTGGCACGTCACGCCTTACGTACTCCAGCTCGTAGTGTGTTCCCAGAATCTCGGTGGTGCCTGAGAGCACCACTTTTACGTCGTAGTCGATCTCGATCTGGAGCAGCTCCCTGCGTTTTCGATTCAGGAGGTACTCGACCACGGACGCCGACATGATGCCTCGGACCTCGCGGACGTTTCCGCGAGCGGCAGCAGTGTGAATTTTGCGGAGAATCTCCATGCTTTTGGCTTCCGTCGATTTTATCACGCCATGGCCCTGGCAGTTTGGGCAGGAGCTAAAGCTCACGTCCATCAGTGGACTGCGGAGCCTTTGACGGGAAAGCTCCATGAGACCAAAGCGGGATATGGAGGAGGTCTGTATGCGGGCCTTGTCAGGCTTGACTGCAGCCCGAAACTCCCTCTCTACGGCGGCCTTGTGTTTCCGGTCTCTCATGTCGATAAAATCGATGACGACAAGCCCGCCCAAGTCGCGCAACCTGAGCTGGCGTGCGGCTTCTCGGGCCGCCTCAAGGTTGGTTTGATAGGCTGTTTCCTCCATCCCCTTTTTGGGTAAGCCTCGGCCAGAGTTCACGTCTATCGTCACCAATGCTTCGGTAGGCTCGATGATTATGGAACCGCCTCCTTTCAGCGGTATCTTCCACTCGTAAATCATCTCAATCTGATTCTCCAAATCGTACCTAGAAAAGAGCGGTCTCTTATCCGAATAGAGCTTGACCCGACGGCCGAAGCGGGGCATCACGTCGGCAAAGAATTCCTTCGCCTCTTGGTAGACTTCTTGGTTGTCTATGAGTACCTCGCCGATGTCGGTCGTGAAGTAATCCCGAATGGCCCGGATGATGACGTTGAGATCTTGGTATATGAGGGCAGTCGCTTTGGCCTCCTCCCCCTTCTGGGCGATGGTCTCCCAGAGCTTGAGGAGATATGTTAAGTCCTTTCCGAGGTCGGTTTTGGTGCGGTCGAGGCCCGCCGTTCGCACGATAAGACCCATGTCTGATGGAACGTCAAGCTGTCCCATAATCTTTTTGAGTCGCTGACGTGTTACCTCGTCCTCGATTTTACGGCTGATCCCTGTGGAATCAGAACCTGGCATTAAGACGAGATATCGGCCCGGCAAACTAATATATGTGGTCAGCGCAGCTCCCTTAGCTCCGATCTCATCCTTGGTGACTTGGACGAGGAGCTCTTGACCCCGTTTGAGGACTTCTTGGATGCGGCGACGGTTGCCCTTCTCTTTTTCCGGCAAATAATTCGGCTGAATCTCCCCCAAGGAAAGAAATCCTGGCTTTCCTCCTGAGAAATCAACAAATGCAGCCTGGAGGCCTTGCTCGACATTGACCACCTTTGCTTTATAAATGTTGCCCTTCAACTGCTCCTTAGCGGTGGATTTAATGTCGAGCTCCTGCAAAATTCCATCCTCGATAATAGCCACACGAATCTCTTCCTCTTCCCTTGCATTAATAAGCATCTTTTTAATCATGGGGATGTTTTGATGGTGGTCGCCACGCAGACGGTGAACAGTAAGGCTGGTGGAGCCGTGAGCCGAGACCGGGTAAGATCGAAGGCTTCCCCCGGCCTATAGCTTCGGCCGATAGTCGTCTCTCAGGGAGAGTGACCGATCTGTCATACCACAGGCGGGGTTATTCGGAAGGGCCCTTAGCGGCCCTCCCTCAATTGCGTGGCGATGCGTCACCATGACCTCGTCGGGTACCGAAGGACCGACTGCCAGGATAGGCTGCTATAAGCGCCCCTCAACTGGATGGCCAAGTCCCGTGGTATCCCATAACCGGGTAATCGTTAGCCCTGGGGGGGCTGTTCAAGTGAGCTTAAAGCCCAGCTAACCCCGCAAGCCCCTCCGGGACGGGATACGGAACATCGAGAGGGTTTACGTGTTCGGTCACCAACGACGCGGTGCCGACCACGTTGAGCTGCTCAAAGAGGAAGGCGAACCGACTCTCGAGCGTCTCACCGATGGCCCATTTAACGGCCTCGGGCAGCTCCCAGACAGCTCGCTTAAACGGCCCGAAAGCCTTCTTGCGAGTCTTGTATTGGAACTGCTCGTCGCTCTGGTCAGACCCGCGCTCCTCGGCGCAGTTCTGATTCAACCACTCGTACATCTCCTCTCGAAGCTCCCTCGGAAACTCCTCGTGCTCGTAAATAATGTTTTGAAAGTTCGTCGCGAGGTGGACCTCCGCACACTCCCTCTCAGGAAAGTGGTGGAAAGCCTCCTCGGGCAAGGTCGAGGCGCCGTGCTGAACAGCCCCTGCAAGGCCGTAGTTCTCTCGGGCCGCTCGCGAAAGATCCCCCAGTGCCTCAAAGTCGAGAGCCACCTCAGCAACCGAGCCGTCGGGTAGCACCACCCCGCCGTGGGTCGTGCCCGTCTGGACGCTGATTTTCGACAGGCCTACCAGGCCCCCGTTAAGCTCAGCCAGCACTCGGCGGTAGCCATCCACGTAGGCCAGAAGCTCCCCCACAGTGGAGTTTTTTCCACCGACCTCTCCAATCTCGCCTCCGACCGAGACGGTTATGCCCTCCGGCTCCAAGCTCCGCAGGTAGGCCGTCATCTCAGCCGATATTGTGTAATTGAGCCTCTGCTGCTCATCCATGGTAGGCAGTGAAAGGTCAACCAGTGTTGATGTGTCGATGTCGATATTGTAGAAGCCCGCCTCCATCGCCTCGGAAATGAGGTCGCGCACGGCTTGCAGCTCGCCCTCGGGGTCGGTGGCGTAGCGCTTGGCGTTTACCTGAAAGTGGTCTCCCTGGATAAAAATGGGACCGGTCCATCCTTCCTTTATTGCAGCGGAGAGAACTGCTGCGGCAAATTCGCTGGGACGCTGGTCGGTGTAGCCCATTTCGCTCCGGGCTATCTCGAAGACAACGGCTCCCACGTCCCTCCCTCTAGCCGCACGAAGCAGCGCCCGGGCGCAGTCGTAAGTAATTGTGCGAATGTTCACCGCCGGGACGGTGAAGCCTACACACTCCCCCTTGCCCCGGGCGACGTAAAGGGGATGGATGGAGGAGGGAAAGATGCCTAGGGAGGCGGCCGCCTGCCGGATGAGCCAGCGAGAGGCCTGTCGAACCTCGACGTCGGCGTGGAAGACAGCGTGGTGGATGAGGGAATCCACCACCTTACTCCGAAGCGCCTGCTCGTCGATCACCCGAACGCCATCAGGAGAAAGGCTTAAGGCGCCCTCGAGCGAGGTGACAAGCTCGGCTATGTTTCCACAGGTCATTGCCCACACTCTTCTTGTATACCTAACCGGCGCGCAAGAGCGCACCGGCTACTTTTAGAATATACGGCAGAATTCCATTCCAAGCAAGGGCTTAACTCAACGACCTTTGACTCCCCACGAAGCCTAGGTATACGATGGGCGATGTCACCGCCAAGTGAAGGGACCCTTCCATGTCGAAATACCACAGGCTCTCCATTGCAGCCGTCGCCCTCCTAATTATCTTTATCGTACAACCCGCGGGTGGGGTGGAGCCCAAGGGGGCGAGCCCCAACTCTATCGACGATCTGATCGAGGCCGTCTTGGAGGCCCACGGGGGTCGGAAGGCCCTCCGGGCCGTCCACACCCTCAAGGTGGTCGGCCGCCTTACAGACTCGTTGCTGGACGCCGAGGGCACCAGCACCATCTACTTCCAGCACCCCGACAAACTCTACATCGACCATACCTATAAGCAGAGCCGAGAGGTCCGCATCATCAACGGCGCCCAGGGCTGGATCAAGATAGAGGGAGGGTTCGAGCCGGTCCCGCCGGATGGGATGCCCGTGGTGCGCTACAGCCTCATAACATACCGGCTGCCCCTGGAGCTCGCCACTAGGCACGAGGACCTTGCCCACCTGGGCCAATTCGAGCGAGGCGGTACACGCTTCGACGTCCTGGAGCTGACGTACTCAGAAGCCATCAAGGTACGAGTCTTCCTCGAGTCCGAATCGAAGCGGATAGCCCAGGTTGCGGGATACATCAACGTTGGTGGCCAAACTGTGATACTAAGCCACGTGCTCGACGATTACCGTAAGGTGGCCGGCCTCGCCTACCCCTTTCACCAGCTCTACTACAGCGGCCGGACCTTGATCGCCGAGAAGTGGGTTGAGGAGGTTGAGGCTAACCCAAGCCTACCCGAAGGGCTTTTCGCGCCCGAATGAAAATCGGGAGTACCTGGAAATTGGACCGCTAGGGCATGGCCACCATAAAGTGGCTCGCCGCGGCCATGAAAGCATTGGGAAATAGCCCTAAAGCAAGGGTCGCGGCCGCGGCTATCATGAGGGCAACGTTGGCGGGAACGCTCTTCGGGGCCAGGGGAATCTCGCCCTCTTGCTCTCTCATGTACATGACCACCACCACCCGAAGATAGTAGTAGACGGAGACGAGACTCGTCATCACACCAATGACTGCGAGGCCGATGAACCCGCTTTGGACTGCTGCAGAGAAAATGTAGAACTTGCCGACAAATCCGGCCGTAGGGGGGATGCCCGCCAAGGCGAACATGAAAAGGGCCATGGCTGCCGCCAGGGCCGGTGCGCGCCGCCCCAGGCCTGCGAAGTCGTCGATCAATAGAACTTCTTCCTCCTGGTGCCCCAATGCCAAAACCACTCCAAAGGCGCCGAGGTTCATAAAAGTGTAGACCAATAGGTAGAAGAGCACGCTCGAGGTTCCCATGGCGCTCGAGGCGACCATCGCTACAACCACGTAGCCGGCATGGGCGATGGAGGAGTACGCAAGCAGCCGCTTGATGTTGCTTTGGGCGATGGCGACGACGTTGCCGACAACCATGGTCGCCACCGCGATAACCCATAGCAGCTGGGTCCAATCAGGGGCCAGCGGCTGAAGGGAGAGGCTGAAGACCCGAACGAATGCTGCGAAGCCGGCGGCCTTGGCGCCAACCGACATGAAGGCCGCCACCGAGGTCGGAGCTCCCTCGTAGACGTCGGGAGTCCAGACGTGGAAGGGCACCGTTGCCACCTTAAAGCCAAAGCCGATGAGCATCAGGCCCACCCCGATTAAGAGGAGGGGCTTGCTCGTCAGCGACGCCTGGCCAACGGCCCTGGCGATCTCCTCCAAGTCCAGGGAGGATGTCGCCCCGTATGTAAGGGCCACGCCGTAGAGAAAGAACGCCGATGAGAAGGCCCCCAGGAGGAAGTACTTGAGGGAGGCCTCGATACTTGCAAAGCGCTGCCGTTGCATACCGGCCAGAATATAGAGGGAAATGGAGAGGATCTCGAGACCGAGGAAAATCGTAATCAGGTTGAGCCCCTGGGCCATCATGATCATGCCGACGGTGGTAAAGAGCAACAGTGCGTAGTACTCGCCAATATCGAAGCCCATGCGGGCGGCAAACCCGACCGAGAGCAGTGTTGTAAGGATCGTGCCCACTATGAAAATAATGGTGAAGAGGGTTGAGTAATTGTCCACCACAACCATCCGGCCGAAGATGGCCTCCTGGGTCCCCCAAAGGCGCCAAGCCGCCCCGAGGGCCATCAAGCAGCCGGCCACGGTGACGTACGCGAGGCTTGAGCGCCGATTAGAGGGCCAGAAGCAATCGAGGCCCAGCACCACCAGGGCCGTGATTGAGAGTATGAGCAGGGGGGCCACACCGCCGACAGAGATGTTGAGGGCCTCCAAATTCACCGCACACCCTCCCGGGCGGCTGTCTCACCGCCTTCGACCACGACTCTCCCTTCCGTTAAGGCCCCGACCGGTCTCTGGACTCCTTTTTCCACTACCATATGGCGTTCAGCGCTCCTAATCTGGGCCAGCAGATGGTTCACCGAGGGCTCCATCCGGCTCAAGAGCGGTTTCGGGTAAAGGCCGATGACCAGGTAGAGGACAACGATTGGTATCATGATGGCGAGCTCTCGGCCGTTGAGGTCTTTTAGTTTCCTATTCTCCTCGTGGACCACCTGGCCGTAGAAGACCCTCTTGACCATCCAGAGCATGTAGACTGCGGCCAGGATGACCCCGGTCGTAGCGAGGACCGCCACAAGCCGGTTCGTCTGGAAGGCCCCGACGAGACAGAGGAACTCCCCAACGAAGCCGTTCAGGCCCGGAAGCCCGATGGAGCTCATCGTGGTTATGAGGAAGAAGAAGGTAAAGAGAGGCATGACCGCATGAAGGCCACCGAAGTCGTCGATGAGCATCGTGTGGCGCCTCTCGTATAACATTCCGAGGAGCAGGAAGAGGGCCCCGGTGGAAAGCCCGTGGTTGATCATCTGGAGGATCCCACCCTCGATGCCCTGGACGTTCATGGCGAAGATGCCGATCATGACGAACCCCAGGTGGCTGACCGAGCTATAGGCGACGAGGTTTTTCATATTGGGCTGGATCATGGCCATAAGCGCTCCGTAGATGATGCCGATGACGGCGAGTGCCATAATCAGAGGCATGAAGTGGGTGCTGGCGGCCGGAAAGAGGGGGAGGCAAAAACGAACGAAGCCATAGGTGCCCATCTTCAGGAGCACGCCCGCCAGAATGACGCTCCCGGCCGTTGGGGCCTCGACGTGAGCATCGGGGAGCCACGTGTGAAAAGGCCACATGGGCACCTTGATCGCAAAAGAAAGCGCGAATGCCCCGAAGAGCCACATCTGGTAGCTTCTCGGGATCTGGAGGTCGAAGAATGCGAGCAAGTCGGTCGTGTAGAACCCGTTCACCGACTGATGATAGAAATAGAGCACGATAATCGCCACCAGCATGAGCAGGGAGCCGAAGAGGGTGTAGAGGAAGAATTTCACCGCAGCGTAGATCCTCCGTGGCCCGCCCCAAACCCCTATGAGGAAAGCCATGGGTATCAGCATCGCTTCCCAGAAGACGTAAAAGAGAAAGAAATCGAGGGCGACGAAGACCCCGAGCATGCTCGTCTCCAGCAGGAGCAAAAAGATGTAGAATTCCTTCGTACGGTCGGTGATGGCAGTGAAGCTAGAGGCGATGGCCAGCACGCCCAGCAAGGTAGTGAGGAGGACGAGAAAGAGGCTTATGCCGTCGATTCCCACGTGGTAGCCAACACCTAAGGTGGGGATCCACGACATGCGTTCAACAAACTGAAAAGCCGCTGTGCCCGTCTCGAAACCGGTAAATAGAGGTATGGAAAGAAGGAGGGTAATCAGCGAGACTGCGAGCGAGCCCAGAGGGAAGGCCCGCTCTAGGCGTCGGGGCACGCAGGCCAAGGCCACCGCCCCGAAGGCCGGCAAGAAGACAACGGCGCTAATCAGCCCGAAGCCAGTGCTCATTAGGTGCGGACCTCCTCTACACCATCAGGAAATATCCCACCACGAAAATCACGCCCAGCAGGATGCTCAGAGCGTAGTTACGCACGTATCCGGTCTGGTAGAGCCGGATGGTAGCGGCAAACGAGCGCACCAGCGCCCCGGCTCCGTTGACCGCCCCATCAATGATCCTGAGATCGAACCTCCGATAGACACTCTCTGAGCCGGCTATGGTCGGGCGTACCACCAGATCGTCGTAGATTTCGTCCACGAAATATTTGTTCAACAACATCTGGTATAGCGTTTTGTAGCGCTCGGCCAACTGGGCAGGGACCTCGGGCCGATTCAGGTACCAGATGTAAGACAATGCGATGCCGGCTGCGACCACCCCCAAGCTGAAGACCATGAGGCCTAGCTCAGTCCCCAGGCTCGCGTGGGGGCCGTGGGGTGCTCCGTGGGCGAGGGCCGGAGCGAGGAACGCGCCAATCTTATTTCCGCCGTAAATTATCGGGATGCCTATGAAGCCGCCAACCGCGGAAAGCACCCCCAGGACGGCCAATGGAATCGTCATGACCCGAGGTGATTCGTGGAGGTTCCTGGCCACCTCTTTCTCCACCCTCGATGATCCGTGGAACGTCAAGAAGAGGAGCCGGAACATGTAAAAGGCGGTCAGGAAGGCCGTGAAAACGGCGAGGGCCCAAATCAAATAGTTGCCGTTGATGAAGGCGCTGAAGAGTATCTCATCTTTGGAGAAGAATCCGGCAAAGGGGAAGATGCCCGCGATGGCTAGGCTCGCCACGAGGAAGGTTACGTAGGTGACGGGCATATGGCGCCTCAGCGCCCCCATCTTCCTGATGTCGTGCTCGCCGGCCATACCATGGATAACGCTTCCGGCTCCCAAGAAAAGCAAAGCCTTGAAGAAGGCGTGGGTCACAAGATGGAAGATCGCCGCTCCGAATGCGCCAACTCCGCATGCGGCGAACATGTATCCGAGCTGACTGACCGTCGAGTAGGCCAGGACCCGCTTGATGTCGTTTTGTACCAAGCCGATCGTGGCGGCAAGGAGGGCCGTGGCGACCCCTACGGCAGCCACCACAGAAAGGATGAAGGGCGCCATGAGGTAGAGGGCGCTACAGCGGGCAACCATGTAGACGCCGGCGGTGACCATGGTGGCTGCATGGATGAGGGCGCTCACGGGGGTTGGCCCCTCCATGGCGTCCGGGAGCCAGACGTATAGAGGGATTTGGGCACTTTTGCCAACGGCGCCGACGAACAGCAAAAGCGCGATGAGCATCGCCGTGGTCCCACCGAGCTGAAGGGTATGGGGGGCGGCGTGGAATACCTCCGTAAAGTCTAGGCTCCCGAAGGTCACGAAGATGAGCATCATGGCGACCACGAAGCCGAAGTCGCCGATGCGGTTGACCACGAAGGCTTTCATGCCAGCATCGGCCGCGCTCTTCTTCTCGTACCAGAAGCCGATGAGAAGGTAGGAGCATAGCCCGACCCCCTCCCAGCCGATGAACATGAGGAGGAAGTTATTGGCCAGCACGAGCAGCAGCATGCTCAGTGTAAAGAGGTTGAGGTAGGTGAAGAACCGGCAGTAGCCGGGATCGTCATGCATATAGCCGACGGAGTAGACGTGGATGAGGAAGCCGACTCCACTGACGACTAGTATCATCACGACCGAAAGAGGGTCGATCTGGAGAGCCATCTCTATTACGAAACGGCCCGATCCAATCCACGTGTAGAGAACCTCCTCCACAACCCTGCTCTTGACAGGCAGGGCCCTAAGGTTAAGGAAGGCCTTGCAAGCTACTAAGAAAGAGAGCCCCACGACGCCGGGGCCTACCCAGGAGACCCCTCGCCGGCCTACCCAGTGGGCAAAGAAGCCGTTGATAATGACGCCAAGGGCCGGAAAGAGGAGAATCAGCCAAACGTAGCCAAAATCAGGCTGCATAGAATCGTTACCACTTGAAGAGGTTGACCCGGTCCACGTCAACGCTCTCGCGGAACCGGAAGACGGATATGATGACAGCAAGGCCCACCACCGCCTCGGCGGCGGCCACAACCATGACGAAGAAAACGAAGAGCTGGCCGTCGGGAGCGTGGAGATAGCGGCTAAGGGCTATGAAAGTCAGGTTCACGGCGTTCAGCATCAACTCGATGGACATGAAGATAACGATCGCGTTGCGCCGCACCATGACCCCCACCACCCCGATGCTAAAGAGAATGGCGCTTACGAAAAGGTAGTGAGTGAGGCCGACGGTCATGAGTCGTCCCTAGCCGGTCGTCCGCTCAAAGATGGAGAGCGCGCGCAATCGCTGGCCCGCTTCTCAGCTGCGCCGCTTCCCCAGGACCACGGCCCCGATAGCCGCAACGAATAGCAAAATGCTCGTGGCCTCGAAGGGGAAGAGGTACTTGGTGAACAATAACCGCCCCAGCACCTCGGTGTAGCCGAATGATGCAGGTAGCGGGCCCTCAGCGACACCGGCGAGTGCTCCAAAGGAGGATGCCACGGCGAGCTCCAGCAAAAAGATAACCGCCAGGCCTATCCCCATGCCGCGCTGGTATTTCAACTGCTCCGTCCCGGCCGGGTCCCTCCCCAAGTCGAGGAGCATGATGACGAAGAGAAAGAGGACCATAATGGCCCCGGCATACACGATGATGTGGACTACGGCGATGAATTGGGCGTTGAGCAACAAGAATAGCCCCGCAAGGGCCAGGAGCGTCCCAATGAGGTAGAGCGCGCTATAGATTACATTAGGCTGGAAGATGACCATTACGGCACATGCGATCGCCAGGGCACTAAATATGTAAAAGGCGAATGCAGCCACGGTGGGTCGCTCCTCAGGCGAGCCGGTCTATTTTATCGAAGGGACATCGGCCCTCGGCGATGTGCTGCTCGAACTCTTCGCGGTAGTTGGCTATGAACGCCTCGGTCGGGATGGCCGCCGAATCGGAAAGGAAGCAAATGGTCGTTTCCTTCATCGACTGACACATATCGAGCAAGGTATCGAGGTCCTCTTTTCGCCCCTGCCCCGCCTCGATGCGGTCTAGAATCTTGGCCATCCAGGTTGTCCCCTCACGGCACTGGGTACACTGGCCGCAGGACTCGTGGGAGTAAAAATGGGCGAAGTTGGCGGCGGCTTCAACAATGCAGACGGTCTCATCCAACACAATGAGGGAAGCCGTGCCTAGCGCACTGCCCGCTTCGGCAACGGACTCAAAGTCTAGCGGAGTGTCGAGCTTATCAGGTGCGAGCACGGCGGTTGAGGAGCCCCCGGGGATAACCCCCTTCAGGCGCCTGCCGTCGAGCACACCGCCGCCCACCTCTTCCAGGAGATCCCTAAGCGGAATCCCCAACGGATACTCATAGAGGCCAGGCCGCTCGACGTGCCCCGCCAGGCAGAATATTTTCGGTCCCGTGGACTTCTCGGTGCCGATGGATTTAAACCACTCGGGGCCGTACTGGACAATGTGGGGCACACACGCCAGAGTCTCGACGTTATTGATGACTGTTGGCTTTCCGTAGAGTCCCTTGCTGGCCGGGAAGGGGGGTTTGAGCTTCGGCTCACCCCTCATTCCTTCGAGGGACGAGAGCATGCCTGTCTCTTCGCCGCATATATAGGCGCCCGCTCCCCGGTGGATGTATACATCGCAATTAAACCCTGTGCCCAGGATATTCTTGCCGATAAGCCCCGCCTGGCGGGCCTCTTCTATTGCTCTCTCAAGAACCCGGGCTCCGTGGACGAACTCCCCCCGGATGTATATGAAGGCGAGCTCAGACTCAACAGCGTAACTCGTTATCAGTATCCCCTCGAGGAGCTGGTGAGGTTCTCGCTCTATTAGGTAGCGATCCTTGAAGGCGCCAGGCTCGCTCTCGTCGGCATTGCACGTCACGTACTTCGGCACGCTGGGGTCTTTGGGGATGAAGCTCCACTTGAGGCCCGCCGGGAACCCAGCCCCGCCCCGACCCCTAAGGCCCGAGTCCTTCACGATCTCGATGATCTCCTCGGGCTCGTGCTCTTTAAGGGTCTTCTCCAAAGCAGCATAGCCGCCGTAGTCTTGGTAGACCTTCAGGGTTTCGGAGCCTTCTATATCTTTGAGGCGCATGAGGACCGGCTTAAACCGCCGCCAGTCGGTCCCCACACCGTAGGAGGGAGCGTCAAGCATTAGCTAGAACCCGTCGGGGCCGGGCCGCTTGGTGTAGGACGCGTCCTCGTCCTTGAGCTCATCGAGGACGGCGTCGATCCTCGCCCGGGTGAGGTTTTCATAATAGAGGTCGTTTACCTGCATCATGGGGGCCGTGTCGCAGCTGCCAAGGCACTCGACCGTCAAGAGAGAGAAGGTCCCGTCGGGCGTCACATCACCGACCGAAATCCCTAGCTTATTAGCGATGCAGGAGGTCACCTGATCGGACCCTCGGAGCTTGCATGGCAGCGTCCTACATACTTGAATATGATGGCGCCCCACAGGCCTGAAATTAAGCATGGTGTAGAAGCTGCCCACCTCGTGGACGGCCATGGGAGAGATGTCGAAGTGGACGGCCAAGGCCTGCATTCCCTCGGGGGTGATGTAGCCATCCCGTTCCTGGAGCAGGTAGAGGGCCGGAAGGATGGCGCTTCGCCGGTCAGGATAGCGGGCCTCTATCGTCCTCAGGTTCTTGAGGAAGGAGGCATCAAGCACAAGGGAGTTCTCCGGCTATTGACATGTGAAAAGGGGAACAAGAGAGGGTTGAAAAAAAGGGCTAGCCGAAGAAAGCGACCCCAAAGCTTCGGCTTCCCCACCGTTGGTGTACATAGAGCCGACAGCGTCTAGGCGTGCGCCATGTCTGATAACAGCGTACAGGGCGCCGACACGCCGCCATTTCAAAAACGGCACTCTAACAGAGCCTCCTTGGGCTGTCAAGGCTAATCGGGGTGTCTTGAATTCGGGAAGTGGGAGGGGGTCAACGATCGAACTGTCTCTGGTGAATGTCCCATGCCTACCCTTTACTGGACTGTCTTAATACCTGCACCACTCGACGAGCCGGGCAGGGTCTCCGGCCCATTCGCCAACCCAGAGGGCGGAGAGCTCATCAGCCGGGCATCGGCCCGTCTCAAGCAACCGGTCGGCAAAGGTCTCGAGGTAGATCGTTTCGTCCCGGCCCTGGGGGTCAAGGACGGCCTGACGTGTCAGGCCATCCAAACTCAAGGAGAGAAGGTCGCGAGCGAGGTCGAAGATGGTCCGGCCGTCGGGCGTAGGGGTGGCCAGGCCGTAGCCGGGAGCGGTATGCCAGAGCACCAGGCGCTCCTCGAAAGGCCACCCCGCTATTAGCTCCCAGGCGGCGGCCCGCGCCTCGGCGTCGTAGAGGAGGCCTTTCCAGAAGGCCGGGACCACGAGGACGTCGTCGGGCCTCAGGCTATCGGCGCACCTGACCTCGATGAACGTCTTCAAGCGGGCTTCGGTGAAGATGGTAGTCAGGTGGAGCTGCCAATCGGCCATGGTGGCGCGATGGCCTTCGAACCCCTCGGCCAGAAACCGGCCGAAGGGCATCCCACCCAGGGCGATCCACCGACCCTCGCGGAGGATGAACATCGCCGGGACCGCCAAACACCACTCCGTGTAGGCTTCAAATCCGAAGCCCTCGTCAAACACCCCTCTGACAATCCCGCAGCGATCCGGGTCAGTATGGACCCAAATGTGGCCACGAAAGCTCCGGAAGCCGTTGATATACCCCCCGGTGATTGAGGAGTGGGCGAAGAGCGCCGTGGCGATGGGAGAGAGCCCCATGGCGAGCCTCATCTTGGAGAAGCAATCGGCCTCGTCGGAGTAGTCGAAGGTGCATTGGATGGCGGTGGTCTGCTTCATCATGGCGTGGGCCAAGGTGCCCTTGGACCCCAGGTAGGGCGCCATGATGGCGTATCGACCTTTGGGAGTCCACTCAATGGCCTCCAGGGGGGTTACGGGTTGCATGCCGATCCCCAGGAAAGCCACCCCCAGGTGATCGGCCACCTGGCGGATCTCCTCCTGGTGCCGGGCGAGCTCGGCCTCCATTGTATGGAGGTCGGGGGAGGGAGGGCTAGCGAACTCGTGCTGCCCGCCGGGCTCCAAGGTAATGGCCGAACCGTCCCGCGTGAGTCCAACCACTCTCCCGTCTTCCACCGTGGGCTCCCAGCCGTGCTTCTCGGCCATGGAGGTGAGGGCGGCTTCAATGCCCCGGGGGCCGCCGAAGGGCATAGCCTCGGCGGTGGCTGGATCGACACCAACCTTCTCAAGCTCCAATCCGGTGAGCCACTCCGTCGATGGCTTGCACCCCGAAGTGAATTCGAGAACCAACTCATCTGCGCTTTGGATAGGGATATCTTCGGGCTTCACAGAGCGACGGGTCTCCTTTGAAGGTAAGCCAGCATCATACAGAAGCAGCCGGGGCCGGTCAACGAGGAACGCCCCCCGCCGCTCCTTGACGCGGGGAAAAGCGCTCTGATAAAATGCCCGCGGCTGGCCCAGGCCCCCGTATCCACGCCGCCCAAAGAGGACCTCTGCCGAATGAGCCTAGCCTTTGCCTTCGTCCTCGACCCCTTCGACGCTCTAGAATTCGTTGGCGACACCTCGTTTTGCCTCATGGCGGAGTGCCAGCGCCGGGGCCACGCCGTCTTCGCCATAGAGGCGGCAGACCTCGCCGTAGACGAGGCCACCCCAACCGGCCGGGCATCTCCGGTTGAGATGGACCCCGCCCGGGGGTGGGTGCCGAAAGGCCCGGCGACGGTCACGCCCCTAGGGGATTTCGACTGCGTCTTCATGCGCAAGGAGCCGCCCTTCGATATGTCGTACATTTACGCGACCTACGTCTTGGAGTTGGCTCCAGCCGGAACCTTCGTCATCAACGACCCGCGCGGCATTCGGAACGCAAACGAGAAGCTCTATAGCCTCCATTTCCCGGCTCTCATTCCCGAAAGCCTCGTGGCTCGCACAAAGGCCGAGCTAACGGCGTTCATGGAGCGAGTGGGGGGCTCGATGGTAATCAAGCCCCTGGGCAGCTACGGCGGGCAGGAAGTCTTCGTCTGCCGAACCGGCGACACCAACCTGGGAGTGATCCTGGACAGCGTCACGGACAAGGGCCGAAACCTCATTCTGGCCCAACGCTACCTGCCGGAGGTGGCCACCGAGGGCGACAAACGGATCCTGGTGCTCGACGGCGAGCCTATCGGGGCGTTTCTTCGTCGCCCCTCGCCCGGCGACCACCGGGCCAACATCTCCGCCGGAGGGACCGCCGAGCCGGCGGACGTGTCGGCGGCCGACCGGGCTCTCTGCGAATCGATCGCGAGCCGGCTTGTCGACGACGGACTCTACTTCGTGGGCCTCGACGTCATCGGCGGGTTAATCACAGAGATCAACGTTACCTGTCCGGCCGGGGTCTACGAGGTTGACCAGTTCAACGGGGTCAACAGTGCCGAGCCCGTAATAGCGTTCTGTGAGGCGCAGGTGGCCGCTCGCAGGGCCGCCTCCCCCTCCAGCGCCTGAAGTGAGGCGCCCATGCGCCGACCTCTCCTGATAGCCGCCGCCGTAGGCGTCGTCATCCTGGCCATCCTGGTGGTTCTCCCTAAGTTTATCGACATCAACACCTACCGGGGCCAAATTGCTGAAACCCTCGAGAAAACGCTCCACCGCAAGGTGAAGCTCGGAGAGATACGGCTCAGTCTTATGGGAGGGCCCCGGGTGCGGCTGGCCAACGTGGAGATTGCCGACCGTGCGCGTTCCGGTGGAGCACCGGCGGTTACGATAGAGGGAATCGATGTCAGCCTCAAGCTATTGCCCCTCCTTTCCAGGCGTGTTGAAGTCAGCAAGCTCACCCTACGAAGGCCAACCGTCCTCCTGACGATAAGCAAGGACGGCCGCACCAACTTCTCCGATCTCACCGGGGCCCCTTCCCCCGGCAGGCTCAAAGCCCTCCCCCCACCGGGCGAAACTCCTCCACCCCCGAGTGCTCCGAGCTCTATTGCGGGCCTATCGATCTCGCGCCTAGACATTCAGGACGGCACGCTGACCATCATCGATCAACACGCCATGCCAGGGTCAACCCTTACCCACAGGTTTGAGGACCTTGAGGTCCGCCTCCGGGACGTCTCCCTGGAACGCCCCATAGATTTCGATGTGGCCGCCACACTCGTTCGTAAGACCCGCCAGCCGTTCCGACTCAAAGGCACGGTGGGGCCCATAGGGACAAACCCTCAGCCAGGCAAGATTCCCATCACCGTGTCGGTTCGCTCGACGGGGCTTGAGCTCGCTCCTCTCCAGCCCTACGTGCGTGATTTTCTTCCAGTTACCAACCTCGCCGGGTCGCTCACCTCCAATCTAACGTTCACCCAGGAGAATCCAGAGCGGCTGGCGGTGGATGGATCGGTGGAATTTGTGGATTTGGATTTCACTGCACCGGCTTACGATTACCGGCCCCCCAAGCCCTTGACGCTATCGGTTGACCAGTCCATCCAGGTGGACTTTAAGGCCGACACCATCAAGGTCGAGCGCTTCCGCGTCACCATTGGCAACTCCACCATCGCCGCCTCGGGCGCCGTTGCCAAGGCCAGTACCGAACCAGAGATCGACATCAAGGTGGCAACCGACGGGGCCTCACTTGAAGATCTAGCGAAGCTCGACCCGTCACTTCCCGACCGGCTGCCTCCCGGTATGACGCTCTCGGGCCCCTTGGCCATTGAAGTCAACGTCGGGGGAACCCTTTCGGACTTCACAGCCCGTGGCTTCGTGGACGCCAAACGAACTAAGCTCGCCTGGAAGGGTCTTCTTGACAAGGAGGCCGGGGTGGCGGGCGCGCTGCGGTTCGACGGCCGCTACGACGGCCGACGCCTGACCCTACGAAAAACCCATCTCGACCTTCACACCTTGAAGCTCGACGCGAGCGGCAGCGTAACCAACCTCACACAACCCATCGTCGATTTGAAGCTCGCGACGAACACCGTGAGCCTGGCAGGCTGGGAGCGGGTCCTGCCCGCCCTCAAGGGAAACCCTCTCCACGGCCAGTTCTCCTTCACCGGAGAGGTGGCCGGCCCAACGGCGGAGCCTGCCAAGAGCCGGGTCTCCGGACGACTCGTCCTCTCGAAGGTGGGGCCTGTTGAGAAGATATTTACCCTCGCCCCGCCGCTCAAGTCTTACTGGCCGAAAGACCTCGCCCTGGCGGGAACCGCGACGGCTGAGGTGACCATCCAAGGCACAATGCAGTCCTTCGATATCACCGGGAAAGTAGACCTCAAGGAAGGCGACTTTCGGTACGGTGAGCTGCTGAAGAAACCCAGGGGGGAGCGGGCCAACCTGACATTCAGTGGCCGCTATCGAGGCGGCGATGTGACAATCGAGCAGGTCTCCCTGGCGATCAAAGACCTGGAGGCAAGCGGCCGGGGCTCGGTCAAGAACCTGAAAGACCCGGTTATCGATCTCACCCTTCGCACCAACCGAGTGGACCTGGCCCGATGGGTTCCGGCGGGCAAGAAGCTAACCGGCCAGGTGAGCCTGGCCGTAGGGGTCAAGGGACGGGTTTCCAAGCCCGAGACCCTGGTTTTCACCCAGTCGGATATCACGGCATCCGGCATCGGACCGCTAGAGACGGTGCTTGAGACCCTCCCCGCCCTACGGGCCGCCTTGCCGCCTGGATTCAAGATAAACGGGAAGGCCGATGCATCGGTTTCCTTTTCGGGTTCTTTCCCGAAGCTATCCGGCCGGGCGGTGGTTGACCTCACCAAGGTGGGCCTCCACCACCCCGACTGGATTATTAAGCCTTTGGGTCAGCCCGCCCGCGTCGCAGTCGAGGGCCGACACACCGGAAAATCTTTCACCCTGAAGACCTTCGAAGCCATCCTCGGGAAGGACTGGATACGGGGGGCGGCCCATGTGGCCGACCTCGACCAGCCTCGGGGGAGCCTTACGGTGGCCTCCTCCCCCATTAGGCTCGAGCGGCTCACTGAGAGCCTCCCCTTCCTGAAAGGCTACGGCCTGGCAGGCACCGTCAGCGTGGACATCCACGTCCAGGGCGACACGGCGCGGCTGAAGGACGCCCAGGCAAAGGGTATCGTAGAGGTCAGAGACCTGAAGGCCCGCTTGCCACAACTCGCCGCCCCTTTGGAGAATATGACGGGGACGATCGAGCTAAAGGGCCAGGAGGCGATACTCAAGAAGTTCACGGTGGCTTACGGAGACAGCATCCTTTCGCTCTCAGCCACCGTACGAGGGTTTGACGCCCCCCAGGTCTCCTTTAATCTGGATGCTCCGCGACTCGTTCTCCACCAGTGGAAGGCCGCGGAGAAGAAAAAGGCCCCCAGTAGCCGGACGCACCTCACCGAACCTTACGGCCAACCACCCCCCGCCCGAATTCTGCTTGTGAAAGCCCAGGAGCGCCCGTACGACTGGCTAAGTTGGTTCAAGAAGGTCTCAGCCTCGGGAGACGTGCGGGTGCGGCAGGCCGTATACAATGATCTGCTTTTAGAGAACCTTCAGGCCAAAACCTCTCTCCGTCAAGGCGTCTTCATCCTCAACAATTTAACCTTCGGTCTTCACGGCGGCAGATACGACGGCTCTGCGGTGGTAGACCTCGACCCCGCCTCGGCGCGGTTCAGCTTCCGATCATCGCTCGTCGGGGTGGATGTTAACAAATTGTTGACGGCTCACGCCAAGCTTCCCAATACCATCTGGGGGCGCCTTCAGGCGACCCTCGACATCAGGGGCCGAGGCCTCACGGCCGCCTCGCTCCTGCCGACGCTGTCGGGCCGGGGACAAGCGACCGTGACCGACGGCCAAATCAACATGGCCATCGTGCGGGATCTGCTCGATAATATGCCTATCTTTAAGCTCGCCGGTTTTATTCCCGGCTTCCAGAAGCTCGGCACCTGCAAAACCCAATTCACCCGTCAGGAGACGACCCCCTTCCGGATCCTGACCATGCCCGTTACCATCAACCGGGGTGTCGCCGCCGTTGCCCCTTCGACCCTGATGCTCGACTCCGACGATATCGACATCGTGACGGGCGCCAATCCCGGCGTGATCGACCTGCCGCGCCAGGAGATCGATTTCCGCGACATCTGGGCCGTCTTCAGCCCCGAGCTCACCGACCAGTGCCTCGGCGCCGACGCCAAGCCGGTGCTGACCGACTCGGCGGGCCGGATGACCTTCCCCTTCACCTGCAGAGGCTCCTTCCGGGGCGGCCGCCGCCCGAAGTGCCGGCCCGACGAGCGGTACCTTCTGGACGCCGGCCTTCGATTGGCGTCGCAAAAGCTCTTTAAGGGGAAGGGAGGGGGAATTGGGGGCATCCTGGGTGAAGTGCTAGGCGGCGGCTCGCCTCAGCCACCTCCCGGCCAGCCGGGCCAGCAGCCCACCCAGCCAAGCCAGCCCGGTTCTCAAATACCCCCCCTGCCGGGCGGCCTCGAGGACCTCTTAAAGATCCTCCAATAACTAACCCGCCCACCTAATCAATCACCTCGAAGCTTCGCCAGGGGGAGCGCAGATCGAGGGTGGCGCCGAACCGGACCCTGACCCGGTATCGCCAGCGTTGCTTCGCGTCGATATCGCCGGAAGCGGTGATGTGGTAGGCCTCGTGGTTAGAGGAGCCGGTGATGAGGTTCACGGTCCACTCACGGACCGTCCCGGCCGCCTGGTCGGCGGGCTTCTGGTACTCGATGGTCACCGTGTAGATGTTGAGGTCCCGCTTTTCGACCCCACTTCGGGTATGCCACTCGACGGGCCCTCCGATCTCGACTCCAATATCTCCTAACACAATTGCTTGGGATGGGCTCATGATGGAATCTCCATGTTCCCCGAGACCGCTTGGGTCACCTCGAGGTCACGTGAGACCGCCTCGGCGACGCTCAACGAATCTGACACGAGGACGATGAGACGAAGCGTTTGAGAGATTATCGGCCGCTCGCCTATAGCAAGAGCCTCCCAGGGGACCGCCCCCGGAGAAGTAAGGCCCGCCATGGCCTCGTAGGCGGGCGAGCTGGCATTGACGGCGACGACGAGACCTTCCCAGGGGACAAGGGTCGACGTCATAACCGGCACGAGAGCCTCCCAGAAGGCCGCCCCATCGGCTGCGAGGCGGGCAAGAGCCTCCCAGGGGATCCCCCCGGTAGAGGTAAGGCCCGCCATGGCCTCGTAGGCGGGCGAGTCGGCCTTGACGACGACGACGAGACCTTCCCAGGGGACAAGGCCCGACGTCAGAACAGATTGGAGAGTCTCCCAGGAGACCGCTCCATCGGCTGTGAGGCGGGCAAGAGCCTCCCAGGAAATTATCCCAACTGCGGCGACGCCTGCCGGCGCTTCCCAGGGGACGATGGCAGCAGCGACCAGGCCGGAAGTTGACTCCCACGGGATGACCTTGATCGAGGAGACCTGGCCAATGGCTTCCCAGAATGCCTGGACGGCTTGAGCCACCGTCCCATGGGCCTCGTAAGGCATGAGGCCGGCGGCAGCGAGACCGAGGAGGGACTCATATGGGGGCGGGGCGGAGGCGGAGAGAGCGAAGAGCGATTCATATGAGTGGGGGGCTGAGCTGTCGGCCGCCTTAAGGGATTCAAAGGCGACGTTCCCAGGCTGATTGACCCCCTCCAAGGATTCCATCGGAACGGAGACGGGTTGGGCCAAACCATTTTTGGCCTCCATCGGCACGACGGCGGATCGGGCCAATCCAAAGATACCTTCATAAGGGGAGGCGGCGGCGGCGGAGAAGCCCGCCATGGCCTCGTGGAAAATGACCGGGCTCTCGGCCAGGCCTGCGAGAACTTCGTAGGGGACGAGGACCGAGTTGGAGACGGGGTCGTGGTCGTAAAAGGATAATCCAGCCCCGCCCCGCCGTTCCAGAGGGCGGTTCGCTCTGCTGAGGTCAAGAGGCGACCCTTCCATAAGCTCGCTGAGTCAAGACGGCCATCCCAACTGTCCCCGCCGGAGTTTCCATGGCTTGTGCCTATCGCAAACTTGGCAGTACCATTGTGTATGCCCCCGGTATGCGCAGCCGTATCAGGGGTTCCATTGTTAACTTGTATCCCTATCTCGTTTGCGGTTGCGTCATGCCAGACAACAACGAATATCCATGTGTTAAGTGGAGGGCTCCCAAAATTGTCGGCTTCAACAATGGTAACCGTGCCTGATGTTCCATCAGAGGATACCTCCCATGACAATCTATCCGTCGCGGTAAGATAACGAATCCTATATTCTCGGTTGTTTCCCGTCGAAAGATATTTACCAATGGCGGGCCACCTCGCTGTTTTGGAGTCAAAATAAAGCCAAATTGCAAAAGTCCAATCGACATCTGCGCCAGACAAATCGGCATTATCATCGTGCCTAAGACGTTCGTCATTATCATTGACAAACTCAGCCGCATTACCTATCTTTCCAGCGGCCTGTGTTACGGTGTTGACATCATCTAGGTCATTCGAGCCGTGGCTATCTACGCGGGTGCCGCTCACCTCGTTGAGGGGCCAATGAGAGATGAGGTTTGTTAGGTCATCAATGGCCATTAGGCCGTCTCCTAATCATCTGTCATGTCCTGCCAGCTGTAGGTATAACCCGCCGCGTCGGGGCCGAAGCCTATCTGCCTAGCGAAAGCGCGGCCGAGGTGCTCGATCTCGACCCTAATAGACCAGCCAACGCCTCTCGGCCCATCGTAAACATCTATGGCGAGGGCGAAGGGCATCTTGGCAGGCAACAGAATTCCCACATCGTCCCAATCCTCGGCCTGGTCGGTGGGTTTCACCCTTGAATTGGGCGGCGTCTCCTCATCAATTTCACCCTTGGGCAAGACGGCGTGGGTTCTAATGCCTTGGAAATAACGACCGTGCGCGGCGATATAAGCCTCCTGACGCGCCTCAAGGTGCGTGAGCATAAGGCTCAACCGCCCGTCAATCTTGGCTTTCAGCCCCGAAGGAATAGGCATTAGTGAATCCGCTCCCCCGCCTTACTGTAGGGAGTTGCAAGCGACCCTTGGTCGGCCTTGTGGGTGTCCGGCCTTTAGCGCCCTCGGTCCACGGACAGGGACGAGCCCTGTCCCTACATAAAAAATGGCCCGCGTCGACATCCCCATTAAACCGACTCCCCTGAGGCCTTGAGGGTGAAGGTGGTTCTGTGGGGCGCGTCGCCCGTTGTAAGGGCCTGCTCCGCCCAGATGCCGATGGCTGCGGCCGCTTCCAGCGTTGTCCCCGGCACGTTTTGAGCGTTGTTGTCGTCGAAGAAGGTGACGCCGCCCGGGGCCGTTAGCCTGTTCGCCGCCGTGGCCGAGTCGTCCTTCGTCGCCGCCAGGCCGAACTTGATGCGGCTGTCGGGGTCGGCGGTGAGATCAATTTTCGCAGCGGTTAGCGTTAGGCTCCCATGAGTGTTCTTACAGAACACCTTCATGTAGCGGGTCTTGGTGGCCGACGGGTCGCTCGCCGACTTGGAGAATAGGGACCAGACTCCCCGCTCGCCGATGGGGATGGTGTAGATGGTGGCCCCGCCGGGGCTTCTTCGGACGGTGACGGTCCCGACGGCGGTCGCGCTCATCTCGACCCGGAGCACCCGCTCGAAAGTCGTCGCCGGGCTCAGCACAACGGCGGTCGTGCCGTTCAGGGTCGCGGTGGCCGAGACGTAGGCGCCGCCCGCATCCCTTCCGTAGACGGTCACCACCTGGGTCGTGTCCGAGGCGGAGCTGGAGACGACCTCGATGTCGTCGTTGGCGGCGAGCTGGGTGAAGATGACTTGGCGGAGCGCGTCTATCGCGCCCCCGACGGTGGACGTGTCGTCCTCGGGCATATTTGCTGCTGCGTAGAATTTCAGGTCCGATGCCGCTATCGCCATGGGTTACTCCTCCTTTGTCGTCCTCTCCGCTCGAGGCGGATGGCGTAGAGTTTCAGGTTCCGCCTTAGGTCCGCCTTAGGCGGACAATTGCCATGGGTTAATCCTCCTTATTTACGGACAGCCATCCGCCTGAGGCGGATCGCTACATGGTCTGTTGCCCATCCAATCCATCAATTCACCTCGACCGCCTCCACATCCCAGGCCTCCTCCTGGAAGCTCCTGGAGATGTTGACGACCTTGAATTTCGGGCGAGTCCCCATGGTGGAGAAGAGGGCTATGTTGAGGTCGATTAAATCTCCCCGTTCCAGGGGGGTCGCCTTGGTCCAGGCCAAAGGCACCCTGGCAAGCCAGCGCGGCTCCCTCAGCTTATCCAGGAGCCTCTGGCTGACAGAGTCAGCATGTGTTTGGACTCGTACAAATTCTAGATTGAAGGATGCCGGCCGCGAGCCGTAGCTCGCCTTGGACGCAGAGTCCTCCTTCCTGGCCAGGCCTAAGAAGGCCTCTTGGCTCGCCCCAGTCAATCCGCCTGAGGCGGAGTTGTAGTTTCTCTGAAAATGAGCCTCGACGATGTTGAGGATGCCGTGGAAGTGATTCGGCATTACGACGTAGATGTCCATCTGTACTGACGAGAACTTCCCAGCCAACTCTAGCCACCAGCCATCCACTATCCGACCGGCATCGTTCAGATGCACCTTTCCGTCAGCCACTTCCCCCAAGAGGCACGTTCGACCCTGGGTGCAGATGGTCACGAAATAGCCTCCGGGCTGGGCATAGTCGTATCCCGGCAGGCGAATCGAACGGCGGCGCCGTTTTTCGATGTTGTAATTCATGGGCGGTTCCGTTGGCGCCGATTGTCACATATAACGCGTTGTCTTGGAATCGTCGGGTGTCACAATGCCAGCGCAGCTTTTCCATGACCGAGGTTGGTTGTAGAATGTCCTTACTCCCAGACACCCGCGTGGGAGGCAGCCATGAGGGACGTGTCCCCCAATATGCAGGACTACCAGGAGACCTACCGGAACAGCTCCTTGGAGGTGCCGGAGTACTTCAACTTCGCCTTTGACGTGGTGGACAAGTGGGCGGAAGACCGCACCAAGCTGGCGCTCATCTCCCTGGATCCCAGCGGGGAAATTGCCCAGCACCACGCCTTTTGGGACCTGAAGGTCCAGTCGGACCGCTTTGCCAACGTTCTAAAAAGCCTGGGAGTCGGCAAAGGAGACCGGGCATTCGTCATGCTGCCCAGGATACCCCAATGGTACGTGGCGATGCTGGGGCTGATGAAGCTGGGCGCGGTGCCCATGCCGGCAACCACTCTATGCACGGCCCGGGACATCGAATACCGGGTCAACGAGGCCGAAGCTACATTGGCAATCACCGACCTGGAAAACTCGGACAAGTTGGCCGACGCGGCAGGCAACTGCCCGGGCCTCAAGCGATTGCTATTGGTAGGCGGCTCGAGGAGAGGTTGGACCTCCTATGAAGAATCGATGTCGGGGGCCTCTTCCCGGCTGGAAGAGGGAGAAAAAACCCGAAGCGACGACCCCTTGCTGATTTACTTCACATCGGGCACCGTGGGCTACCCCAAGATGGTGCTGCATACCCATGCGTCATACGGCTTGGCCCACGTATTGACCGCCAAGTACTGGCAGGACCTCAACGCCACCGACTTGCAGTGGACCCTGTCTGACACGGGCTGGGCCAAGGCCGCCTACGGAAAACTCTTCGGCCAGTGGACCCAGGGCGCCACGGTGTTGCAGCACGACGCCCGCGGCCGGTTCGACCCAGCCCTGACCTTGCAGATTCTCGAACGCTACGGTGTCACTTCCTTTTGTGCGCCTCCCACCGCTTACCGGATGCTGGTGCTGGAGGACTTGACCAAGTACGATTTCAGCAACCTGCGCCACTGCACCAGCGCGGGAGAGCCGCTGAACCCCGAGGTGATGAAAACCTGGGAGGACGGCACCGGCCTGACCATCTACGACGGCTACGGCCAAACGGAGACGGTGCTGCTGGTGGGCAACTTCCGGTGCCTGCCGGTGCGGGCGGGGTCCATGGGCAAGCCCATGCCGGGGTTCAACGTGGCTATCGTTGACGACGAAGGCAATGAGCTGCCGGAGAACCAGGAGGGGCAGATCGCTGTAAAGGTCAAGCCCGAGAGACCGGTGGGGCTTTTCCGGGAGTACTGGAAGGCGCCCGACGCCATGGAAGCCTCCTTCTATGGAGATTGGTATCTCACCGGGGACAAGGCATATAAAGACGAGGACGGTTACTTCTGGTTCGTGGGCCGCGCCGACGACGTCATCATTTCCTCGGGATACCGGATCGGCCCCTTCGAGGTGGAGAGCGCCTTGATCGAGCATCCGGCGGTGGCGGAGTCCGCCGTGGTGGCCTCCCCTGACCCGGTGCGGGGGGATATCGTCAAGGCTTTCGTCATTTTGGCCCCGGGCTACGTGGCGTCCGATGAGCTGGCTCTCAGCCTCCAGGACCACGTGCGGCAGGCGACGGCGCCCTACAAATATCCACGGGCCATCGAGTTCGTAGCAGAATTGCCCAAGACCATCAGCGGCAAAATCCGGCGGGTGGAGCTTCGGGCGGCCGAGATTGAAAAAGCTCAGGAAGGCTCGCCGGGATAGGTATGCCCTCGTGTCCAGAGTCCCCGGCGTGCTTCGGGAGCCCATCTTGCGTAATTTGCCGATCGAGTAGAGAAGAATGTCGTCCGAACAGCCCACGGCCTTTGACTATTTGACTCGAGGCCGGTTACTTCTGCAACAAGGCCTGCTGGACCGAGCCATCCAGGACTTCGATGCCGCCCTGGCTT
>JADFOP010000008.1 GCA_022562795.1 Nitrospinota bacterium | reverse complement strand
GGGCCGGTTTGCCGGAGCCCGCCGCCGTTTGACCCTTGACCGTGCCTTCCGTTTCTACCACCTCGAGTATGACCGTGGCCGGCAGCTCCAAACCGATGGGCCGGTCATTGTAAAAATTTATTTGGACTTCGGTATCGGGCTTCAGGTAGCCCAATTGACCCTCCAGCTCGTCCGCCGTCAGGCTCATCTGCTCGTAAGTCTGGTTATCCATGAATACATGGTCGTCCCCCTCCTGGTAGAGGTACTGCATGCTGCGTGCCTCCACGTGGGCCCTTTCGACCCGATCCTCGGACCGGAAGCGCTCGTTGAGCTTCGTGCCCGCGCTGATGTCCTTCATTTCGACCTGGACGAAAGCACCGCCCTTGCCGGGCTTGACGTGCTGGAACTCCACGATTACAAAGGGCTCCCCGTCGAGCTCGACCTTGAGGCCGTTTCGAAACTGGCTCGTGGGAATCATGGCCCTACTCCTTGCCGACGAGAGCAGCAGCGGCCCGGAGGGCCAGCTCGTACGACATCGGCCCAAAGCCGCTCACCGTCCCTATCACCACGTCGGCGATGAGGCTCTCGTGACGAAATGTCTCGCGCTGCTGAGGATTGGAGAGGTGGACCTCCACGGCCGGAAGCCCCACGGCCAGGATGGCGTCGCGGATCGCTACGCTCGTGTGGGTATATGCGGCGGGATTGATAATGAGGGCCTCGGCCACGTCCGGGGCTCCCTGGATGGCCTCGACCAGCTCCCCCTCATGGTTCGACTGTCGAACGACGATCTCCACGCCCAATTCGGCAGCCAGGCGTTCCAAGCGCCCGTTGATCTCCTCCAGGGTCTCGCTCCCATAGAGCTCGGGCTCGCGGCTCCCCAGGAGGTTGAGGTTAGGCCCGTGAAGGACCAGGATCGTCGGCACGTTCCCTCTCCCGCGTCAGTAAGGCCCCACAGCTTGCCGGGTTAGCAGACCGCCATTCTAGTCAACCCGGAGCGAAAGTCAAGCGGCTTGGGACGCCGCCAGGGCATCGATCACCGCCTCCCGGGGGACATCATCGTAGATGCCCACCCGTCCAACCGCCTCTAGCAGGACGAGCCGGACCCGGTCGCCCCGAACTTTCTTGTCCCTGGTCATGACCTCCCAGAGAGCCTCCGGGTCCATAGGCGGCAGGCGGGTCGGAAGCCCGTAGGTCTCGAGGCAGCCGATCACGCGGGTCGCCTCAGCCGCCGAGCACTTACCCATCGCCTCTGAGAGGCGCGCCGCGCAGGCCATTCCCATTGCCACCGCGAACCCGTGCTTGACGGTCCGGTAGGCGCCCACGGCCTCGACGGCGTGGGCGATGGTGTGGCCGAAGTTGAGGATGGCCCTAATCCCGGCCTCCCGTTCGTCCCGCTCCACTCCCTTCGCTTTGAGGGCGCACGAGGTGAGCACGACGTGCTCCAGAGCCTCGGGGTCCATTGACCGCACGGGGCCCTCCCGCTCCTCCAGAAAGGCGAAAAAGTCGTGGTCGGCTATTACGCCGTATTTTATGACCTCCGCAAGCCCCGCCAGGTACTCCTCCGGTGGCAAGGTCGTCAGGGTGGCAAGGTCGGCCACCACCAAGATGGGCTGGTAAAACACCCCGATGAGGTTTTTCCCCAGGGGGTGGTTGACGGCTGTCTTGCCTCCCACGGCCGAGTCGACTTGAGCCAGCAGGGTCGTGGGCACCTGGATGTAAGGCACCCCCCTGAGAAGGGTGGCGGCCACGAAGCCGACGAGGTCGCCGATCACACCCCCTCCGAGTGCCAGCAGGGCTGTGTGGCGGTCAATCTTCCTATCAAGGAGCTCGTCGTAGAGCCCGGCGGCCTGCTCCAGGCTCTTGGCCTCCTCCCCCTCGGGCACCAAGACGAAATCTGTCCGGCGGCCGTATTCGCGCAGTCCCGACGCCACTGCCTCACCGTACAAATCCTTGAGGTGGGGATGGGTGATAATGATTACACGGTCGGCGAGCTCCATCCCCTCGAGCCACTCGCCCACCCGCTGGAGCAGGTTGGCCCCGACGACGATAGTGTAGCTGCGTTCACCGAGCTCGACCCGCAGTTGCCGCACGGCCAAGCCCCCCCTCAGGCCGAGGGCTCGAGAAGGGCTCGGATCGCGAGCCCCACGACAACGGCCGTCGCTGGCGCGGACTCCTGTAGCTGGTCATGATCCCACCGGGCCTCGTCATATTCCACGTTGAAAAAGGGGTTGAGCAGCTCCGTTGGGCCGCCGAGCCGCTCTGCGATGCACCGCTCGACGGTGGGCACCCGTGCGAGCCCGCCCCCGAGAACGATATCAGCAATGGGCGTCCTCCCGGGGCCGTAGCCAATTGCATTGAAGGCCATCAGGAGCCGATCAGCCACCCCCCCCGCCGCCTCCTGGAGGGCAACCGCGGCGGTGGCCGGGTCGATGGCCTCCGGACGTTGGCCCCGCAAGAACAGCTCGACCGCCTGGGGGGTTGTCCCGCACCGCGAGGCCACGTGCTCGACGACCACCCGCCCCCCTATGGGCTCATCCCGCACCGCAACCGTCCGCTCGCCGTTCATCAGATGGATGGACGTGATCGTAGCGCCCAAGTCAAGCAGAGCGACGACCTTGGTCGGGTTAACCTCAAAGCAGAGGTTAAAGGTGTTCTCCAGCGCGAAGGAGGCGTGGTCCACCGCCACGGCCTCCAGGCCGGCCGCCTCCAGGGCCTGTTGGTAGCCCATGAGAACCTCCCGTCGGACGGCCACTGCAACCACCTCCTGAGTTTCCTCGGCCCCATTTGAGCGTTCGAGGTGATAGTCGAAGTGGATCTCTTCGATAGCCCAAGGAATGAGCTGTTCAAGCTCCCAGCTAATGAGTTCGGCCATCTCCTCAGGGTCGGAGGCTGGAACGGCGAAGCGTCGGACGAAAAGGCCCGGTCCTTTCAGAGCGAGGACCACGCGGCGAGGGCCGACCTCGTTATCGGCGAAGAGGGCTTTGAGGGCCGCACCCAGCGCCGGTGGGTCGGCCACCACTCCTTTGACGATTGCGCCGTCCGGGCAAGGGGCGCTTCCGTAGCTTACGAGGCGGAGGGCCGAAGGGGTCTCTTCCAGGCACAACACCTTAAGAGTGTGGCTGCCCACATCTAGGCCAGCAGGGGTCGATGTCATGCTGGGAGGTCGCTCCTTTGAGGTTGATGCAGCACCGGCTGCATCACCCTCATGCTAGCTACGGCGTAAAGGGTTGTCAAGGATAGGCTTAGCCGACGCTCAGGGGGATGGGGGTGAAGGTAACGATAAAGATGCCGATCGTGAGAAATCCCAGGGCCCGCCTACCCCGTGTGAGGGGAATATCCTCAGCCCCCACCGGAGGGTGGCGAAACCCGACGAAATAGATGAGGGCGAGCCAGATGAGCCAACCCTCCCAGAGAAACGACATGGGTACCAGAGCCGCCGCCATCACGCCAGCGACCAGCGTTTGACGACGACCGAAGAGGCTGTAGACGATGTGGCCGCCGTCAAGCTGACCGAAAGGCAGCAAGTTGAGGGCGGTGACGAAGAGGCCCACCCAGCCGGCAACGGCCACCGGGTGCAGAATGATGTCGTACCGAACCATATCCACACCGAGGACGAGGCGGACGAGGCCGTTGAAGAGGATCGAGCCCCCGAAGAGAAGGTTCGCGCCGCTTGAAGGCAGGTGGGGATGGACCTGCGAGAGCTTAAGGCCTACCACGACTGCCGGAACCGCCACTAAGAAGCCCGCCAGAGGGCCCGCCACGGCGATGTCGAAGAGGGCGTCGCGGTGGGGAACGGGGGATTTCATCTTGATGACCGCCCCCATGGTGCCGAAGATGAAGGGGGGCGGGACGGGAATGAAGTAGGGCAACGTGGCTAGTACCCCCCAGCGGCGGCTCATCACGAAGTGGCCGGCCTCGTGCACCCCCAGGATGGCCAGCAGGGCGAAGGAGAAGGAAAATCCTTCCCGGATGGTCATCCATGGAGAGACGAAGGGATTGACGCCCCGCAGCGTAGCCCCTGCAATGAGGGTCGTGGCGACGGTGGCCAGAAAGAGGACGATGTTCACCCACGGCACGGAGGGCGGCGGGGTGGGTGGCGCATATAGGGGCGGAGGCCATTCAGGCCGCCGATCGGGACGGGGCGCATATGGAGGTCGGGGAGGTGGGCTGTCCATATCCACGGTCTCTACGATAGTGCGGGGGGCCTATGATAAAGGCCCCCCGCAACGGGTTGGCCCAGTATAGCCTACACTAAAAAGAGGTTCAAGCCCTCGCCCACCGGACGGCGTTCAAACATGGAGGCGAAAGTTATACATACATGGGCGCCCTTCACCCTTGACGATTTCCCAAAATACTCCCAAATTTATATATAAGAGGTCAAAAGTCTGCTAATGAACCACACCGCAGAAGAGGCGACCCGCCATGGAACCTCTACCTAACACCGGACACCTCATGGACTCCACTCCGCCGGAGACGGACGAAATGGATATTAAGGCGCTTGTTGAAGCGATCGCCAAGTCCATCGTCGACACTCCTGAAAGGGTGGTGGTGAGTGGGGTCGAGGGCGAGAACTCAACGGTACTTGAGCTTCGGGTGGCAAAAGAAGACATCGGTAAGGTCATCGGCAAGAACGGAAGGACCATCACCGCGATGCGGACCATCCTGAACGCCACGCGGGCCCAGAAGTTCAAGCGCCACATTCTTGAAGTTCTCGAATAGGCCGCCAGAGAGCGCGGAAGCTCTGTAGGAACACCCTTCCCTAATCGGTGAAGGTACGGCCCACCACGCAGTCCATTTCCTGAATTTGACACCCCCGCCAAACCTGGGATATACTTCGCCTTCCATGAAAAGGGAACCGGGAGTTGCGCCGCTTCGAGGCAGGCGATGGTTGGCGGCGGGGACCGTCGTCCTAGTCGGACTCGTCCTCACATCCAACCCCGCCCTATCTCAGGAAGAAGAAGAGACAGAGCTCCTCTTCTCCCTGCCCCCCCCCATCACCGAGCCCGTCTCCCGTCGTCGGGGTCCACAACCGCCCCCGCCTCCCCCGCCCGAATCGGCCCCAGCGCCCTACAAGGAAGCAGTCGGCCTCTACAGGCGAGGCAAGCTTGCCAAGGCATCCCAAGCCTTCGCGGCCTATATCAACGAGCATCCGGCAACCCCGACAACCGACGACGCCGTCTATTACCTGGGGGAGATCGCTTACGATCAGCAACAGTACGCCGAGGCCCTCAGGATGTACCAGTACCTCCTGGATAAGTTCCTCTCCTCGGACCTCTACTTCTTGGCCCAAATCAGGGTCGGGTACTGTTATTACCAGATGGGGTTCTACGACAAGACGACCGAGACGCTGGAGCCCCTTCTTCCCCGCCTGGCGGAACCCAGGGAGCGTTGGGCCGTACGGCAGGGCCTGGCGCTGGCTGCCGCCCAGCGGGGCGAGCGGCTCCAGGCGGCTGCCGGCTGGATGGATGCTCTCAGGGAGGCCCCGTCCAAAGCCGACCGGACGGCCGCCCGCGAAGCGGTCGAGGGGCTTCTGGCGACGATGACGAACCGGGAGCTCCTCGGCGTCATCGACCAATATCCCACCGACTTCCCCCGCTCCGGGGCCCGTTTTCAGCTCGGGCTCAACTACTTCAACGCCAGGCGATTCATGGAAGCGCGCCAGACCCTGGTAGGCTTCCTCCTCGACCATCCGACCCACCCCAAGCTAGCCCGCGCCGAGGAGCTCGTCGCCTCCATCGACAAGACCTTCACCGTGGACACCTCCAAGCTGGGCTTGATCCTCCCTCTGACCGGGCCGGAATCGGTGGCGGGCCAATCCGTACTCCAGGGGGTTCAGCTCGCCATCGCCCAAGCCGGCGTGAGCCCCGAGGGAAGGCCCTTCCGGCTGATTATTCGAGACTCGGCGGGCGAGCCGTCACGGGCGCAGGCGGCCGTCGCCAGGCTGGCCCGGGAGGAGAAGGTCATCGCCATCATCGGCCCCGTCTTCAGCGAGGCGGCGTGGGCCGCGGCGGCCGAGGCCCACCGGCTGAAGGTGCCCATGGTGGTGCCCTTCGCCCACGCCCCGGGGATCCCCGAATCGAGCCCCTACGTCTTCCGAAACAGCCTCACAAACCAGGCTCAGGGAGCCTTCCTGGCGCGCTACGCGGTTGAGTCGCTGGGGCTCAGGCGCTTCGCTATTCTCTATCCCGACGATTCGTACGGCAACGGACTTAAGACCATCTTCGCCGAAGCCGTAGAGGCCCTCGGCGGCCAGGTCGTCGTCCAGGCGGCCTATGATCCGAACGCCAATGATTTTATCGAGCCCATTCGGACCCTGGGCGGGATCGCCGACGAGGAGCTCGAGCGCCTCCACGCGGTGTCCGCCGACGGGGTGGCCCCCACCTCGCCCCTGCCGGTGGCACAGACCGCCCCGCCAATCGACTACGACGCGGTCTTCATCCCAGGCTACTTCGACAAAGTGGGTCTCATCACACCCCAGCTCGCCTTCTACAACGTGATGGGGGTCATATTGTTGGGCGCCAACGGATGGAATTCCGACGAGCTGCTGACAATCGGCGAGCGCTACGTGGAAGGGGCAATCTTCGTGGACGGCTTCTTCGCGGGCTCGACCCGCCCGGAGGTCAAGAGATTCGTCGAGAACTTCCGGCTCACCTTCGGTCACGAACCCAACATCCTGGCGGCCCAGGCCCACGACGCGGCGGGCTTGATCTTGCGCGTCCTCAAAGACGGCGCGGCAAACCGGGATCAGCTTCGGGAGGGTTTGTTGACAATAAGCGACTACCCGGGGGCCTCGGGCACGACCACGATGACCGAAACCGGCGAAGCCGTTAAAGAGCTCTTCCTCCTCATGGTGCGCAAGGGCGTCATCACCCAAATCAACTGACGGCCAGCGCCCCCCCCAGGAGCGGGCTTGCCCCTTCCTTCCCTAAAGGCCGGACGCCCACAAGGGGCGTCCCTACGCAGGATTAGGGCCATGCAGCCTCCGTTCTCTTGTTATGTAGGGACAGGGCTTGTCCCTGTCCGTGGGTATGAAGGGCGAATCGTGTATGCGGAGGGGGTTTATATATGGGTAGTCGGGGTCGCCCCTGACCCCGACTCCTTTTAATCCCAAATATCTTTGGCGCAGCTATGGTCACAAAAGAGGGGTTGCCTCTTATAGGTCGTGCTCGTTACGTGGTAGCAAACCCCCTCTTCGCGTGGATGCGTTAGTCGTCCCATTACGTTCGAGCGGTGTCGGGGTCAGGGGCGACCCCGACTACCCGATAAGATGCCTCGGCTCGGAAGGAGGCATCTGGGCGATACCCACCCCCCTGCGCACCCGGAGCCGGGATTAGATCGGGGCGGACTTGGCCATGTGTCTGGTATTTTGGCCGGGCGGTTTTTTTAACTTGCTTTTTTAACGAATTTGAGGGCGACCGAGTTGATACAGTACCGAAGACGGGTCGGGGGAGGCCCGTCGTTGAAGAGGTGCCCGAGGTGGGCGTCACACACACTGCACAGAAGCTCCACCCTTGGTATGAACAAGAAATAATCATCCTGCTTCTGGATGTTCTCTTGGGCGATGGGCGCCCAGAAGCTCGGCCAACCAGTGCCCGAATCATACTTAGCCTCCGAGCTAAACAATTCGTTGCCGCAACAGATGCATTGGTAAATCCCTTCATCTTTGTTGAAGAGGTACTCTCCGGAATAGGCTCTTTCAGTCCCCTTCATTCGAGAGACATAGAACTGCTCCGGGCTAAGCAGCTTTTTCCATTCAGCGTTAGACTTGATCACCCTTCTTCCCGGCCCAGTCTTGCCTTGGCCCTTGGCTGCGCGCGCGTACTTCGCAAAGGGTATCCCTCCCAAAAGCGTAGCGGCCGCGGCCCCCATCCCAAAAGCTACTGACCGCGCCATGAAACGCCGACGTGAAATATCATCAACACCTCCGGTGTGGTTAATATTCGCCACGATGTTGCCCTCCTCTTTCGTTTCTCTTTTACTAGAACAACCATACTTGCATTTTATTCCCCCATCGGTCAACCGGCCCGTTCTCTCAACACGCTAAAGACGTACAAGAGCGATAAAACGTGCGAAACATCACGCTATCACATTCTTAAGCGGAACTGTTTTAAGGGGTTAGGCTATATCTGGAAGTCTCGACTTTAGCTCGGGGAGTAAAAGTTACCTATTCCGCCCGTTATTATCTCTGACCACCCAGGGATACGAATCGCGCCTACATCGTGAAACTCGACCTTGGGCTGGATAAATATAAAAACAGAGGATCGGGCTTGAACGAAAGGAAATCAGACCGTTATGAGGATTCGATAGGGGGAGTTGGAATCCCCCAGAACAAGGAGATTCACTCCCCTCACTAACTTCTGCGCCGTATCAAGATGCTCCCCTCCGATGCCTCGGCCGTTTACGAAGAGCCCGAGCTTGCTCCCCCTGTCTCGAACGAGATAGCCTCTCTCTTCGCGCTCAATTTGAAAGTGCTCCCTCGAGAGCCGAAATGGGGGAACGTCTTCGAGGTAAAGGTCGTTCTCGGCCAGCTTCTCAGGGACACGTTTCTCCACCCGTGGGTCGCGGCCGACGCGGAACGGAAATGACGTAATCTCGATATCCTGGCTGCCTAGGATTCTTTGTGTAAACGGGTTTTCACCGACCATTGTCACCGAAGGATGCGGATCCGCCCGATCTTCCTTTATCCCAGCCGCGGGGCGACCGGTCGCCGCACCGATTTCCTCTTTCCACAGTATTTGGTAGATCTTGACCGGCTGCGCTAGTCCCGGAACCTTAAGAGAGTCCGACTCCTCAGCCCGCTTTGCCAGTTCGGGCTCCAGAGCTTGTACGGTCATCTGGGAAGCTAGAATCTGGTCCGCCTCGGCCGCACTCTGAACCTTGGCCGCGATGTTGACGACCTGTCCGAAAATGTCGCGACCCTTAACGTAGCCCTTGCCGACGTTGATGCCCATGCGCAGGGCAATTTGTTTCTCGGGGGGCACCCCGACGTTGTGCTCCACAACGGCGTGCTGGATAGCCATAGCGGCGCGGACAGCCTCGTTCGCAGCAGGGAAGTGGGCCATCACTGCGTCTCCAATGGTCTTGATAACCGTCCCTGAGTGAGAACTAACGATCGGCCGAATGAGGGATTCGCTGCGTTGGAGCGCCAGCAGGCCATCGGCGTCTCCGAGCTGGCCGAAGATGGCCGTGAATCCCTTAAGGTCGGCGAACAGGATCGCCATGGAACGTTGATGCTCGGACAGCTGGGCTTGTAAAGACTCCATCTCAGCCAGGAGTTGGTCGAGCTCGAACGGGTCTTTGCTCTGCCGGCCCTTGTCTCCCATAGCCTCATTCACCCAGGTTGTCCGTGCATAGAGGGATGCGCTTGGAATACATCAGTATATCATAGCTTGAGGGCTGAATTAAAGAGGAGAATTCAGCTATACATTTTCACAACCGAAAAATGAAGTGGGAGACCACCCCAGATTACAATCCATTCAATTCCAGGACGATAAGCGGGTCTAGGCGTGCGGCTCCACCCCCCATCCGACCGAGGTGAAGTAGCGTCTCAGCGATGCCCGCGGATGGTCGAGGACGTCGTAAGCCACCCTGCCCTGCCTACGGTATGGTCCCAAAGGTGACGAGGGTGAGGTCATCGTGCTGGGCGTAGCCGCCGACGAAGGTCTCGACGGCCTCAAGAATCCGCTCGCAGACCGCTCGAGGCGGGCCTCCGGCCCGCGCCAGGGTCTCTTCGAGCCGCTCCATGCCGAAGAAGCTCCTGTCGGCGGCCTGGGCTTCCACCACCCCGTCGGTGTAGAGGGCCACCACCTGACCCTTCTCGAGCGTGTGGAGAGAAGCAGTATAGGGCGTGCCTGCCAAAACACCGAGGGGCGGGCCTACCCCCTCGTCGAGGACTAAGGGCGTCCCGCCCCCTTCAGGGCGGACGAGAGGAGGCAGATGGCCCGCGTTGGCCACCGCGAGGCGGCCTGTGGCCGGCTCGAGAAGAGCGCACACCAGTGTGACGAACATCCCCCCCTTAGCGCCCGCAGCAAGCTGGTCGTTCAGCGCCGAGAGCACGGCCCCTGGCTCTTCGAGGCGAAGGGCGAGGTGGCGAATTTCGCTCACCAGGCGGGCCATGTAGAGGGCCGCAGAGACTCCTTTGCCGGAGACGTCGCCGATGACGACTGCGTACCGCCCGTCGGGAAACGCGATTACATCGTAAAGGTCCCCGCCTACCTCCATTGCCGAGCTGCACGAGGCGGCGAACTCGACCCCATCCTCCCGAGGGAGCTCCTGCGGCAGGAAACTCTTCTGGATGGCATGGGCGAAGGCGAGATCCCGCTCCAGGCGCTCCTGCCTAAGCCGGTCGGCGTGGAGGCGGGCGTTTTCGATGGCGATCGCCACCTGCGCGTTGAGCATACGGAAGAGCTCTGCTTCTCCCTCAGTGAATGCCTCACCGTTGAGTTTGTTGATGAGTTGGCTCACCCCAATCAGGCGGTCCTTCACCATGAGAGGCAAACAGAGGATGGAGCGCGTCCGGTAGCCGGTCGTCTCGTCGTAGCTTCTGTCGAAGCGCTCGTCGGCGTACGCATCGGGAATGAGGGCTGGCTCGCGGTTGGCCGCCACCCACCCGGCCACCCCCTGGCCCACGGGGAGCCGCCGCTCATAAATCTGCTCCCCCACTTCGCTTAAAGCGATACGGAAGACGAGCTCGCCCGCTTCCTCGTCAAGGAGCATGAGGCTACACGCGTCGGCCTCCATGACTTGCCGGGATAGGTCCATGGCCCGGGTGAGCACCTCGTCGAGGTCGAGGGACGAGGTGATAAGGAGTCCAACCTCGAAGAGCCGCCTAAGCCGGGCTTCGTCGCGCTCGTAGTTCATCTCGGATTATTCCCACGAAAGGGTTTTAGGAGGTTTCGAAATATTAAGGTGGAAGCGAGGTTATTGTCAAACGTTTAGGGATTTGTGAAGCGCCCTTACATAGACCACCCTAGAATATCCCGAATTATATAAGGCTCGCCTAATTGCGAATAATCGCAGGCTATAGCTACTTCGTCCAATAAACAGAAACGTAAAGACTACAACAACTATCGCCCGGCAGGAGGTCAAGAAAGCTCCAGGCCTAGCGCTTCAGGTCTTTGCGGAAGAGGTCTTTGGCGCTGACGGCGGCTTTTGGCCGGGCGTAGTTGGTCGGCTCGGTATCTTCGATAAACGGCATGAAGGCCGTGCCTTCTTGGTTGGGGTGGGCGAGCAGGCCCGTCTTGGGATCGACCTTCGTGAAGATTATGCCGGGTGGGACGGGGAATGTCTGCTTCGGCTCCCCCTTAAGCGCATCGCGCATGAAGGCAAGCCAGATGGGGCTGGCCGCCCTAGAGCCGGTCTCATTCTTCCCGATGGATTCTTCCTTATCCATGCCGACCCACACGCCGGCCGCAAGCTGGGGCGTAAAGCCGAGGAACCAAGCGTCATTGAAATCGTTGGTCGTGCCCGTCTTACCAGCCGCGGGCCGCCCCAGGGCGCGGACGCGCCAGCCCGTCCCGTGGCGGATGACGTCCTGGAGGAGGTGGGTGATAATGTAGGCGACCTCAGGATCGATGACGCGCTCAATCTCAGGGGTGTGCTCCTCCAGGATGCGCCCCTCCCAGTCGAGGATTTTCCTAACAGGGAATGGCTTGGCGCGCTTGCCCTGGTTGCCGTATACGGCGAAGGCGCTCGTTAGCTCTAACGGGGAGACTCCCGAGGAGCCGAGGGCCAGAGAGAGGTCCGGAGTCAACGGGCTCGTGATGCCGAGGCGGTGGGCGAAGGAGACCAGACGCTCCACCCCGACAGCCTTCAGAAGCTTTACCGTCACCACGTTTCGCGAGTGCACCAGGGCGGTTCGCAGGGTCGTAGGCCCGTAGAATTTCTCCTCGAAGTTGACCGGCTTCCAGTTCTCGGCCCCGTGCCAGTCGCCCTCGTTGAAGATAATTGGGCTGTCGATAATGACGCTTGCCGGGGTGAAGCCCTTCTCCATGGCGGCACCGTAGATAATGGGCTTGAATGCGCTTCCTGGTTGCCGGATTGCCTGGACGGCCCGGTTGAACTGAGACGAGCCGAAGTCGTAGCCGCCCACCATGGCGAGGATTTCGCCAGTGGCGGGCTCCAGACAGACGAGGGCGCCTTGCACTAAAGGCTCCTGGTGGAGCTCGAGGGCGTAGAGGCCCTCCTCCTGGCGCCAGCTCTTGAGACGGACCAGGATGAGGTCCCCAGGGGCCAAAGCCGCAGAAGGATGGTTGATGCGCCGCCAGAGGGCGTCAACCGTGGGGTCGGGAGGGCGCGCCCACCTCATTGTCTCGAAAGGAATGACGCCCCGGCCGGCAGGGGTGGCCACAATGGTCCGGTCCGGCTCGGTCTCGAGCACAACACCCACTACGACATCTCCATCGCCGAACTTCTCGGGTACAGGCACCCGGTCCGCCTGCTCATAGAGCGCCGTCCAGTCGAAGGGCTCGACGGGCAGGGAGGTGAGCTTGCTCAAAGGACCCCGCCACCCGCGGCGCTTATCGACGGCCATAAGCCCCTCGCGAAGAGCACGCTCGGCCGCCGCCTGAAGCTTGGGCTGAAGCGTCGTGTAGACCTGCAGACCTCCACGGTAGAGCTGGGTTGAGCCGTAGGTGCTTTCAAGGTTTTTTCGGATTAGCTCGACGAAATAGGGTGCGGGATGGGTCTTCTTTCCGCGGGCCGCCAGGGACATGGTCTCATCCAAGGCTAGCTCCATCTCGGCCCGGCTTATGAAGCCTCCGATGAGCATCCGGCGCAGCACGTGGGAGCGACGGGCCTTGGCGCGTGCAGGATGGAAGTAAGGCGAGTAGGGGGCCGGGGCCCTAACCAGGCCCGCGAGCATAGCGCTCTCGCTCAAAGTGACCTCAGTGACCGGCTTTGCGAAGTAGGTCTTTGCAGCCGCCTCGACGCCGTAGGCCCCATGGCCGTAATAGACGTTGTTGAGGTAGAGCTCCAGGATATCCCCCTTGGTGAAGGTCCGCTCGATGCGCCACGCCAGGATCGCTTCCCTGAACTTGCGGGCCATGGTCCGCTCGGGGGTCAGAAAGAGGGTCTTGGCCACCTGCTGTGTGATGGTGCTCCCGCCCTCGACCACCTCGCCCGCCCGCAGGTTGGCCAGGCTCGCCCTGAGGATGCCCTTGAAGTCTAGGCCGTGGTGGGAGTAAAAGCGGCTGTCCTCGGCGGCGAGGGTGGCTTCGCGCAGAATGGCCGGAATATGCTCTAGGGACACGAGGTAGCGCTTCTCGATGAAGAACTCGGTCAGCACCTGATCGTTGCCATCGTAGAGCCGGGTGAGAAGGCTCGGGCGGTAATCCTTAAGAGTGCGGACGTCGGGCAGGTCACGTGAGTAATAGAGGTAGAGGCCGCCGGCTGCGGCCCCGCCCGCCACGAGGCAAAAGAGCCCTAGCCCCACGAGCCAGACGGCCAGGCGCGCGCCCCGGCTGCGCTGTCTGCCACGCTTGGCCAGGTAGTATTGTTTGGTACTCCGAAGAGGGTCGAACAGAGACATTGAGGACGGCCTTGTTTAAACAGGAGACGGCGGAATCATTATAGTGATGGTTTCCCGAAGGTGTCAAGCAAATGGCCATGGGCGGCCGGAGCTAAGGTTTCCGGAGATAATTGTCTCTTGGAAAAGGCGCTTGCTCTGTTCCCTCGCATAAAGTAATCTTTCACAGACATCATTACTCCGGTCCAAGTTATCAGTCAAACAGGAAGCCACCATGGGTGGACTCTTAGCGGGAGCGGGATGATCATCCATCTGAGTCGCCATCCTGCGGAATCGAGAGGGGATCAAGGAGGATTATGAATAAAGCTTCCTCCATATTTTTACCGCTTTGTCTTTTGCTCACCTCTTGTAGCGCCTATTCGGCGCTCAATAAACCAGGCAAGAAAGACTTCAAAGTCCTCAATGTCGGCACCCCGAGGGATGTCGTCTTGGGAGAATTCGGCTCCCCAATTAGTTCTACGAAGAACGATGAAGGAGAGTTAGTCGAGTATTGGAGCTTCAGGCAGGGAGATACAAGGGGAGAAAAGGCAAAGAAAGCTGCCTCGCACGCTGCTTTAGATGTCGTTACCTTGGGGCTCTGGGAGCTATACGGAACAAGTATTGATGAGAAGGATTTACTGACGTATGTTATAACCTTCGACAAGGATGAAAAGGTGAAGGCGGTTAAAGTCTTAGGCAAAGGGGGGTTGCAACAAAACAGATAAGCTGGATAATATCATTCATGACGACGGCATCGGAGCCTGCCCCAAGGTCAAGGTCAATCGGGCGTAGTTAGTCCACCCGGACACTAAAGAGACCCTGCTTATTCGCGAGGCTGAGGAACTATATTATGGGAATTCCAAGAAGAGAGATATCAATAATGAAAAAGGTTTTGTTCATTTTCGGGTTCGCCTTCTTGATAGGCTGCGCTAAACCGGCAGAAGTGCAGAAGATGGTTTATCAACGCAGTCAGCCTGTTTTGATGTCAATAGATTCACCGATTAGAGAAACGATTGTGATAGAGAATGTAGTTGGAGGTCAGAGCACCAAGTGGAGATCAAAGGTTGGCAATTCGGAATTCCGAGAGGCCTTAAGACGGTCGCTCGATCACGAAGGGGCCCTGACCAGCGACCCGAGGGATGCCAAATACGTATTAAACGCGACACTCGTTGAGCTTGAGCAACCCTTCGCGGGTGCAGGAATCAATCCGACTGTGACATCGATAGTCAAGTATCAACTGATAGACCTTAAGTCGGGAAAGCCCATTTTCGACGAGGTAATTGTATCCTCTTACACGGCCAAATTCAGCGACGATTACTGGTCCGGTTCCAAGCGGTTGAAGTTGGCTAATGAAGGTTCCATAAGGGAGAATATCAGCGCCTTCATTAAGAAACTGGGAACTCTCGCCACCGAAAAACTCGGAAAATAGCAGTTCAACATGAACCACCTACCCTCCAAATCTTCAAAGTAAGCCGCTTTTTAAGAGAGTTTTTCTCATCTTGGATACGCAAGGGTCTCTTTTCTCCGGCTTATATAGTCTCAAGAAAGGTTAGAGTAGTTGCTTAATCCCGGCGTGACGGACGAAGTATTATCCTACTGGTTTGGGGACGATATATCCTACGACCAGGCCCCCTCGATAGTCGACAGGATTCAAAATGTATGGTTTGCCGGGAGCGATGATGTCGACAATGAGATACGGAAAAGGTTCGCCGATGACATCGCGGGGGTTACAGAGGAGACCCTGAGTCAATTAAGCTCCAGCAGGGATAAATTGGCCGTCATCATTCTTCTGGACCAATTCCCCCGAAATATATTCAGGGAATCATCTGAAGCCTTCGCTACGGACCATATGGCGCTCAGGCTGGCGAAAGAGTTGATTCGCACCAACGAAGATATGGAGCTGGAGCCCATCCACCGGGTATTCGTCTACCTGGCCTTAGAGCACGCGGAAGACGTAGAGGATCAGAGTTTGAGCGTCAAGAAATACGAAGAATTGTTAGAAGAGGTGGATGAAGGACTCAAAAGTATTTACGAGGGCTTCCTGAAATATGCGATTCGACACAAAGTGATTATAGATAGATTTGGCAGGTTTCCCCACAGAAATGAACTCTTGGGTAGAGAATCTACAAAGGAAGAGATTGAGTTCCTAAAGCAGCCCGGCTCTTCATTTTGATTATCTGTTTGATCGTTATATGGGCGTTGTAAGCCCCACATGGACGTAGCCGCCGTCAGATCTTAGCTCCCCGCGCGGGCAGGCGGGGTGCGGCCTATCTCGGCCAGGACCCGCTTAATGTCCTCCCACACATAGCGCTTCGCCTTCGGGTTGCGTAGAAGATAGGCCGGGTGGTATGTGGGCATCACCTTGATGCCTCTCCACTCCATGAAGGTCCCCCTAAGCTGAGAGATGCCCTTTGTAATGTTGAAGAGCGAGCGCATCGCGGGGTTGCCCAAGGCGACGATGACCTTGGGGTTGATCGCCGCAAGCTGAGCCTCCAGGTAGGGCCTGCAGGTGGCAATCTCCTCGGTGGTGGGTGTCCGGTTGCTCGGAGGCCGGCATTTGACGGCGTTACAGATGTAGACGTCGCTTCTTTTCATGCCCATGGCCTCGATAATTCGGTTAAGCTGCTGGCCGGCCCGGCCGACGAAGGGTTCGCCCTGGATGTCCTCTTCCCGGCCCGGCCCCTCGCCGACGAAGACGATCTCCGCCCGAGGGTTCCCCACCCCGAAGACAATCTGTTTGCGACTGGCGTGGAGAGCGCAGAGGGTGCAGCCAGCGCAGGAGGCATCGACCTCACCGAGAGAGGCCGGGGGGCCACTTCCCTCCACTAGCGGGGAGCTGGCCTCCAGGGCCTCAAGCGGGACGGCGTAGCCAGGGATGCCCCATTCGCGGCGGAGCTCCAGGTGGCCTCGCAGGTCGGAGACCACCTCCAGAAAGAGTTGGCGGGAATCCTGGGCCATGCGATGTTAAGAGGCTCGTTCGGCATGGAGGCGCACCACCGCATCGAGGACGGTATGCGCCACGGCAAGCTTGTCCATCTTCTCGTGGGGCTCAGTCCGGCCGTCGGCGAAACACAGGGTTACCTGGTTCTCGTCTTGGCCGATACCGATGTCGGAGCGACTTACGTCATTCACCACCATGAGGTCGGCGTCCTTGGCCTTCAATTTCTTGGCGGCGTTGGCCACAAAATCCTCGGTCTCGGCTGCGAATCCGACCATAATCCTGTCACCTTTGCGGCTGCAGAGAATTTTGAGTATGTCGGGGTTCGCCTGCAGCTCCACCGTAAGCTCTTCCTGGTCGGCCCGCTTGAGTTTCTGGGCCTCTTGAGCCACCGGCCGGTAGTCGGCCACAGCGGCGGTCTTGACGACCACATCGCTCTCGCCCAGATACTTAAGGCAGGCCTGAAGCATCTCCTCGGCCGTACGAACCTCAACGAGCCGCGCCCCTGGGGGGGGCTCAAGGGCCACGGGGCCTGACACCAGGACCACCTCCGCCCCGCGCCGAAGAGCCGCCCTGGCCAAGGCGTAGCCCATCTTCCCGCTGGAGCGGTTTGTAAATATGCGGACCGGATCGAGTGGCTCTTCGGTCGGACCAGCCGTCACAAGCACGAGGAGGCCGGCCAAGTCCTTGGGCTCGGTCAGCGCCGCCTCGATGCGCTCCACAATGACCTCCACCGTCGCCAGCTTCCCCTCGCCGATCGTCTCACAGGCCAACTCGCCCACCTCCGGGTCAATTATCGCGACGCCGCGCTCTGCCAGTGTGTTCAGGTTTGCCCTGACGGCAGGATGATTGAGCATGTTGGTATTCATTGCGGGCGCAACCACCACAGGCGCCTGCACCGCCGTGTAGAAGGTCGTTAGGAAATCGTCGGCGATGCCGTTGGCGAACTTGCCGATGATGTTTGCGGTGGCCGGGGCGACCGCAAGTCCATCAATCCGGTAGGCAAGGTCGATGTGCTCGATCCGCTGCTGGGGGGTTCCCTCCCACATGTCGGCGATGACGGGCCGGTGAGAGAGCGCCTCGAAGACAAGAGGTGAGACGAACCGTTGGGAGTTGGCTGTCATGATGACGTGCACCTCGGCCCCTCGCTTGGTAAGGTCTCTGAGCACCTCGGCGGCCTTATAGACTGCAATGCCACCAGTAACTCCCAGGGCCACGGTTTTTCCGGTCAGCACGTCCCCCTCCCTACTCGGTCTCCTCTTCCTCCTCGGGCTGGTCGTTCTCTTCCTTTTGATGCCACTTAATTAGGTCTTGCTTGACCTCTTCAACGGCCACCTCGGTTGGCTTGTGGCCTTTGGGGTCTATTCGGGATTGCACGCCGGCCTGAAGCTGGCGCGCCCGTTGGGCGGCAAGAATCACAAGCCTGTATCGGTTCATTTCAGCCACTGTTATCTCTCCTGACGTGGCCCACGGGAACTAAGCCCCCTGCGGGCGCAACTCATTTGTGGCATTACTCGAGGTTTTGCACCTGCTCGCGAATTTTCTCCAATTCGTGCTTCAACTCTATGACGACTTGTGCCACCGAGATGTCGTGGAGCTTCGAGCCGATGGTGTTGACCTCGCGGTTTAACTCCTGGACAACGAAATCGAGCTTCCGGCCCACCGGCTCCCCGGAGGCGAGAAAACCCTCGAGCTGATGCAAGTGACTGGCCAGGCGGGTTAACTCCTCGGAAACGTCGCTTCGGTCGGCCAAATAGGCGACCTCCTGGGCGAGACGTTGCGGGTCTACGGGGACGTCCTTGAGGAAGTTCTGGAGCCGCTCCTCCAGGGCGGCCCGGTGCTCAGCCCGGAGCGTCGGAAGTCGGTCGGTCAGCTGGGTGACGAGGTCCCTGATAGCGGCAGCCCGGGCCGAGATGTCGGCATTGAGGGCCTTGCCCTCCTCGGCCCGCATTTCCTCCAAGGTCTCCAGGGCACGGTCGACGACAGGCGCCATTTCATCCCAGATCCCTTCGACGTCTTGCTCAGCCTCTTCCACACGCACTAGGTCACGAAACTGTAGAAGTGTGGAGAGCTCCACATCGCCGGCGACCCCGTGGTCGGCCTTCACCTTGCGGAGGAGGCGAACCAGATCTGCTACTAGCGCCTCATCAGCAACCAGATGGCGGCCCTGCCCATCGAGGGTGGTAATGGAGCAGACGATATCGAAACGTCCTCGGCTGAATCGCCCACTGACGAGCTTGCGGATACGGTGCTCGAGAGCCATGTAGCGGCGAGGCAGGCGGACGGCCACATCCAAGTAGCGGTGGTTGACGGCATTGACCTCCACCGCCACCTGACAGGCCTCCGATTGAGCTTCGGCGCGACCGAAGCCCGTCATGCTAAGCAGCACGCTTGGTGACTCCTCGCAAGTTGTCCCCCGGACACATGAATGTTACTATACATTAGCGAAGGCGCCAAACTAAGTCAATGAAAAACCCCCGGTTGCTTAAGGAGTCACGGACGGAAAGATGGATTTTTTGTTGCTCCAGGCCGTAGTCCGGGAGTTAAGGGATTGCCTTCCCGGGGCAAGGGTGACGAAGGTGACCCAACCAGCCTCGGCCGTTGTGGTCCTCGCCGTACGGGGTCCCGCATGGACGGGGCGCCTCCTACTCGCCGCCGAGCCCGGCGCATCGAGAATCCACACCACCGAGACGGTCTTTGAAAACCCTCCCAAGCCGCCAGCCTTATGCCAAGCCCTGCGGAGCGCCTTAAAAGGAAGACGCTTAGGCGCCCCCCTACTGCTCGGTGACGACAGGGTCGTGGCGCTCCCCTTTGTGGCCAGCAGGTCCGAAGAGGAGCCCGATGAGGTGACCCTGGTGGCGGAGCTCACAGGCCGGCAAGCAGCCCTCGTTCTCCTCAGAGGGCCGGCGCCGGGCGGGACCGTCGTCCAAGCGGTTGGTACGGCGGGCGTAACCAAAGGGCGGCTTGTTGCGGGGGCTTCCTACGCCCCTCCGCCATGGCCCGAAGGGGCCGCCGCGTTCGAGGACTACACGGGCACCTCGCTGGCCGAAGCTCTATCGGCCCCTGGCCTCTCCTCCCGACCCCTGGTGCGCCGCCTCGTCCACGTCGTTATGGGGCTCTCGCCGCTGGCCGCCCGAGAGGTCTGTCACCGGGCGGGGCTGGAACCCCAGGCGCAAACCGTCGATGCCGATCAAGCCCGAGCCCTCCTGGACGCCACCGCAGTGCTCGCCGCCGCCGTACGCGAAGGACCTCTATCCGCCACGATCTACCGCGATCCTTCGGGCCACCCGATGGCGGCGACACCGGTCCCCTTCGCCCACCTCGAGGCCCACTCGAAGGCCGAGCCCATGCCATCGGCAAACGCGGCGGCTGCGGCCTTCGCCGAGGCCCGCACCGAGACCCAGCGGGCAGTGCACCTGCGCCAGCGCCTGGCAAGCGCTGTGGACCAAGCGCTCAAGAAGGCGAATCGCAAGTGCGAGAAGGTCCGAGAGGATCTAGTTAAGGCTCAACAGGCCGAACACGACCGCCAATGCGGATCGCTCCTGCTCGCTAACCTGGGAGAGCTGCGCCGGGGCATGACATCGGTTTCCCTTCGGAACGATTTCGACCCCGATGGAGCTTCCATCGTGATCGCCCTCGATCCGGCCGTCTCTCCCCAAATCAACGCCGCCCGCTATTTCAAGCGTTCCAAAAAGGCGAAGCGCTCTTTGGGGCCCCTCAAGAGACGGCTCACCGAGGGGGAGCGGGAGGTGGCCTACCTGGATGCGACCAGGCAGGCGGCGGCGCTCGCCGACGAGGAGGCCGCCGAAGGGCTTCTTGAAGAGTTGGAAGCAGGCGGGTTCGTCTCTTGGCAGACACGCCCGCCCCCGCGGCGGCGTCCCCGCCACAGAACCCGCGAGTCGGCCATCCGGCGCTTCCGTGCAACGGAGGGCTGGGAGGTTCTTGTCGGTAAGAACGCCCGGGGCAACGACGAGTTGACCACCCGGAGAGCCCGCCCCGACGATCTGTGGTTTCACGCCCACGGCATTCCCGGAGCCCACATAGTACTTCGGGGAGAGAGCCGGGCTGAGCCCCCACCAGAGGCTGTCGGATGGGCCGCCGCCGCCGCGGCCTACTTCAGCCAGGGCCGGGGCGACGCCAAGGTCCGGGTAGACTACACGGCCGCCAAGAACGTGACCAAACCCAAAGGGGCCAAGCCCGGCCAGGTGGTCATCCGGTGGAAGAAAACCCTCCTCGTGGCCCCGGCGACCTCCGATAGCCTGGAGGAGAGGGAAATAACTCCCCACGAGCCCGATTAATGATTTGACATCCCTTAGCATTGCTGTATATTTGAATCGCCTCCGAAAGTTTCAATCCAGGAGGCAATTAGGATCTATAGAAAAGGTGTGCTCCCCTCATGGTCGATTGGGACGAGTTTCAGAAGCGCCGTAAAGGCCGAGGCCCGTTTGCCGGAATCCCCAGCCTGCGCATTCCTAAATTCAACCTGCCCGGCTTTAAGATGCCCCGACTCCCCCTCCTCATCGCCATCCTCGGTCTAATGTGGCTGGCCACGGGCATATACATCATCGCGCCCGACGAGAAAGGCGTTGTGCTACGCTTCGGCAAGTGGGTGGCCACAACCGATCCGGGGCCCCACTATCACCTGCCCACCCCTATTGAGACCGTATTAAAGCCAAAGGTCACCGAGGTCAAACGGATCGAGGTCGGCTTCCGAACCATCGACCAGGGCCCCCCGGCCCGCTACAGCGACGTGCCCCGTGAGAGCCTCATGCTCACCGGGGATGAGAATATCCTCGACATCGACATCATCGTCCAGTACCGGATTTTAGATCCCGGCAAGTTCCTCTTTAATATCCGCGACCCGCACGTGACGGTCAGGGTGGCCTCCGAAGCCGCCCTTCGCGAAGTTATAGGCGCCAACACAATCGACGAGGCCCTCACCGTTGGGAAGTTCGCCATTCAGGAAAACACGAAGAGGCTCCTCCAGCAGATTCTCGACTCCTACGGCTCCGGGCTCCAAATTGTCGCTGTTCAGCTCCAGGACGTCCACCCCCCCGATCAAGTGCGCGAGGCCTTCAGGGACGTAGCCAGCGCCAAGGAGGACAAGATTCGCCTCATTAACGAGGCGGAGGGCTACCGCAACGCGATCTTGCCCGAGACGCGCGGGCGCGCGGCGCAAATCGTCAACAACGCCGAGGCCTACATGGAGGAGAAAATTCTCAAGGCCAAGGGCGATGCCGACCGATTCAAATCCGTCTTGGCCGAATACGAAAAGGCCAAGGACATCACCCGAACCCGCCTGTATCTCGAGACGATGGAGGAGATACTGCCAGAGATGGATAAGTTCATCTTAGGGGGAGACAGCGGCAGCTCTGTCCTGCCCATCCTACCCCTGGGCAAGGGGTCGCTGATCCCAAGGTAAGGAGAAGTAAACCGATGGAGATGGAGCTCGATCCCGAGGAAGAACAACCGAGTCGATTCGGCGGCATGAGGCTGGGTGGCATGAGGATGGCCGTCATAATGGTAGCGCTGCTCGGCGCGGCCTTCGTGCTGTTTTCCTCTCTCTTCACCGTATCGGAAATTCAGCAGGCGGTGGTCACTCAGCTCGGTAAGCCCGTCAGGGTTGTGAAGAACCCCGGTCTTCACTTCAAGCTCCCCTTCTTCCAGCAGGTGATCTTCTTCGACAACCGACTGCTGGACTACGACTCAGCCCCCACAGAGGTCGTCACGAAAGACAAGAAGGCTCTCGTGGTGGACAACTACTCCCGGTGGCGCATAAAAGACCCCCTCCTCATGCTGCAGACGGTGCAGAATGAAAACGGCGCCCAGGCCCGCCTCGACGACATCATCTACTCGGAGCTCCGGCTCGAGCTCGGCCTCCACAGCCTCATCGAAATTGTGGCCTCCAAGCGGAAAGAGATTTTCAGCAAGGTGACCGCAAGTAGCAATGAGAAGGCAAAGGAGTACGGCATCGAGATCATCGACGTTCGGGTCAAGCGGGCGGACCTGCCACCGGAGAACGAAAAGGCCGTCTTCGGCCGGATGCGCGCTGAGCGGCAGCGGATTGCTCGCCAATACCGCTCCGAGGGCAAAGAGGAAGCCCTGAAAATTCGCTCCAAAACCGACAAGCTCAGGACAATCCTCCTGGCCGACGCCTACCAGCAAGAGCAGATCTTACGAGGCAATGGCGACGCCAGCGCGGTCACCATTTACGCCGAAGCCTTCGAGCGTGACCAGGAGTTCTACGCATTCATCCGCACCCTCGAAGCCTACAAGCAGTCGCTCAAGAGCAATACGACCGTCATCTTGCCGCCGGACTCACAGTTTCTGCGCTACATCAAGGAGGCCCGCTGAGGTCGGGCCACACATTTGTGGGCGCCCGCCCCTTTACAGCCCCATGTAAAGGGGTTTTTTTGATGAGAGGTATCCTGTGTTGGGCCAAGCCTTAAAAGAGCGCTGTAACGCCGTGGACCTCGCCGGGATGGCCCAGCACCTCCTCCGTGCTCCTTCCCTGGCCCGAACAGCCTACGAGGCCGGCCGAGGGCTAGTCGAAATGCGGCCCGCCCCGGCCCTCTCCCACCTGGTCGTGGCCGGAATGGGAGGCAGTGCCATAGGGGGTGACCTCCTGCTCGACTTGAGCATGGGAAGATGCCCCGTTCCCATCATCACCCACCGGGACTTCAGCCTGCCGGCCTTCGTCGGCTCCGGAAGCGGGGTGGTGGCTGTAAGCTACTCGGGCGAAACCGCCGAGACGCTTTCGGCCTTCAGAGAAGCCTCGGCGCGGGGCGCTTGGCGGTGGGTTGTGACCACCGGCGGGACCCTGGCCGAGCTAGCCGGGGCCTCTGACGTCTCAGCGGTCATCGTGCCAGACGGCCTTCCTCCCAGGGCCGCCGTGGGACCCCTCTTCTTCAGCCTCGTCGGCCTCGCCGAGGGGCTCGGCCTCCTCGACTCGCAGGCCGACGCCGTGGAGGAGGCTGTTGCAGTCTGGGAGGCTCTAAACGGCCGTTACCGTCCTGAGGCAAACGAGGAGGCCAACCCGGCGTTGGCCCTTGCCAGGTGGCTTATCGAGGGGCTCCCATCAATTTACGGGGCGGCGGGCCTCACCGAAGGGGTGGCCCGCCGCTGGAAGTGCCAGCTCAACGAAAATAGCAAGATGGTTGCCTTCGCCGAAGTGTTGCCCGAGCTAACCCACAACGAGGTCGCCAGCTACGAAGTAGACCCATCCCATCCAGGACCCCCTCGCCTCGTAGTCCTTCTGGAGGACGAAGACGACGGCCCCGCGCTCGCCCGTCAACGGGCGGACCTGGCCGACTGGCTCCATGAGCGAGGGATTTCCGTTGAGCGGGTCGCCGGTGAGGGCCAGACACGTCTGGCCCGCCTCACCTCCCTGGTCCTGCTGGGCGACTGGGTTAGCTACTACGCAGCGGTGCTTCGGGGCATCGACCCCACGGCTATCCCCTCCATCGAGGCCCTCAAGGAGGACGGGAGAGAATCCTACGCCCGATCATGAAAACGGCCATCCGAAATTTCTCCATCATCGCCCACATCGACCACGGCAAATCAACCCTTGCCGACCGCCTCATCGAGGCCGCGGGGTTGATGCCTGAGCGGGGCCGCCGCGACCAGTATCTCGACCGGATGGACCTGGAGCGGGAACGGGGCATCACAATCAAGTCCCAGATGGTCAGGCTCCCGTACGTCGGGGCCGACGGCAACACCTACCAGCTCAACCTCATCGACACACCAGGGCACGTCGATTTCTCCTACGAGGTCTCCCGCAGCCTGGCCGCATGCGAGGGGGTGCTCCTGGTGGTCGACGCCGTCCAGGGCATCGAAGCCCAAACCCTGGCTAACGCCAACCTGGCGCTCGAGCAGAATCTGGTCATCGTTCCCGTCATCAACAAGATCGACTTGGAGCAAGCCGAGCCCGACAGAGTCAAGGCTCAAATCGAGGGGGTCCTCGGCATAGCTGGTGATGAATGCCTTCTGGTAAGCGCCAAGGAAGGGATCGGCATCCCGGAGGTCTTCGAGGCAGTAGTCCAGCGTATCCCCCCGCCGAGGGGCTCGCTGGCCTCCCCCTTGCGGGCCCTCCTGGTGGACTCGTGGTACGACTCCTACCAGGGGGTCGTGATGCTTGTACGTGTCGTTGACGGGGCGCTGCGGCCCGGCCTTCGGGTCCGTCTGCTCGCGGCCGGGCGACAGGCCGAGGTAGACCAGCTGGGGACCTTCGCCCCCGAGGCAGAGCCGCTGGAGGAACTTCTAGCAGGTGAGGTAGGGTGGTGCACCGCTGGCATCAAGGAGATCCGTGACGCCACCGTCGGGGAGACCATCACCGAGGCCGACCGTCCATGCGACGAGCCCCTGCCGGGCTACAAGCCGGTCAAGCCGATGGTCTTTTGCGGCCTATACCCCGTAGATACTGAAGAATACGAAGCGCTCCGGGCCAGCCTTGGGCGGCTCCACCTCAACGACAGCGCTTTCGTCTACCAGCCGGAGGCGAGCCCCGCCCTGGGCTTTGGCTTCCGGTGCGGTCTCCTTGGTCTCCTTCATATGGAGATTGTCCAGGAACGATTGGAGCGGGAGTTCGGCCTCGAACTCCTGAGGACCCAGCCCAACGTCCTCCACGAGGTGGTGACCACCGACGGTGAGCGCCTTCGGGTGGAGACCCCCTCACAATTGCCCCCGCCGCAGCAAATCGATCGAATTGAGGAGCCTTTCGTTTCGGCCACTATCCTCGTGCCATCAGAGCACTTGGGCCCGATCCTGGCCTTGCTCCAGGAACGCAGGGGCCGCCAGCTCCGGATGGAGTACATCGACACTCGGACGGTCTCGCTCATCTACGAGCTGCCCCTCAACGAGATCGTGGTCGATTTCTACGATCGGCTGAAGTCGGCGAGCAAGGGCTATGCTTCCTTCGACTACGAGGTCATCGATTTCAGGCCGGCCCCCTTGGTCAAGCTCGATATCCTCGTAAACGGCGAGCCGGTGGACGCTCTCTCGGCCATCATCCACAAGGACCGTGCATACCAGACTGGAAAGGCCCTCGTGGAGCAGCTGCGCCGGCTCATACCCCGCCAACTCTTCGAGGTAATGCTCCAGGCCGCCATCGGCGGACGGATCATCGCCCGCGAGAACATCAAGCCGATGCGAAAACAGGTCACAGCGAAGCTTTACGGCGGAGATGTGACCCGGAAGCGCAAACTCCTTGAGAAGCAGAAGGCGGGTAAGAAGCGGATGAAAAAGGTCGGGCGGGTTGAAATACCACAGGAGGCTTTCATGGCCATCCTGGGGGTGGAGCGGTGAGGGAGTAAGGGGTGACTGATATCCCCCAAGACCCCCAAAGCACCGAGCCCCAGCGGCCGAAGGGGTTGCAGAAGGGCTCGTGGCTCAGGAGTAACCTGGAGGCCCTGGGGTTGGCCGTGGCCCTTGCAATAGTCTTGAGAATCTTCGTCGTCCAGGCCTTCACAATCCCTTCCGGCTCGATGATTCCGACCCTCCTAGTCGGTGACTACATTCTCGTCAATAAATTCATCTACCACTTCACGTCCGTGGGCCGGGGGGACATCGTCGTTTTCCGCTCACCGGAGGACCCAGATCGAGACTACATCAAGCGGGTCATCGGCCAACCAGGGGAGGAGCTCTCCCTCAAGGGGGGAACGGTATTCGTAAACGGACAACCGCTGAAAGAAAATTTCGCCCCCCGCCAATCGGACAACCCGTTCGGCAGGCTGGGCTCACCGCTGTCGAGCTGGGGCCCGAAGGTTGTTCCCGCTGGCCATTACTTCCTCTTGGGCGACAACCGGAGCAACAGCCGGGACAGCCGGGTCTGGGGTTTCCTCAACGGCGATATGATCCGGGGTCGCGCATTCTTGATCTACTTTTCCTGGAACGGTGAGGAACACGGCGTCAGGTGGGGCCGCCTGGGCAAGATCCTCCACTAGCGCGCTCCCGATAGGGCCCGCCACAGCGCGGCAAACTCTTCCAGTGTAAGGGTTTCAGCTCGTCTCATTCGATCGATGCCAGTTTCAGCGAGGGCCTGCTCCACAGCCTCGGCCGACCAGCCTTGGGCCCGCGAGACCTGTAGGTTCTTCCGTAGCGTCTTGCGACGGTGGGCGAAGGCCTGACGCACCATGCTAAGAAAAGCCTCCCCGTTCGGCCCGACTTCAACAGGCGGAGCCGGCCTGGGGGTCATGGTGATGATGGCCGAGTCCACCTTCGGCGGTGGCCAGAAGGCCTCGGCGGGCACTGGGGCCTGGTGGCGGACGACAAAGTAGTAGGCCAACTTGACCGAAAGGGCCCCGTAGTCCTTCGTCCCGGGTGAGGCGTGAAACCGTTGGGCCACCTCTCTCTGTACGGTCAGCGTAACCCGGCTCAGGCGCGCCCGCTCGGCGACGAAGCAATCCACCAAGGGTGTGCTAATCTGGTAGGGAATGTTTGCCACGACGGCGTAGGGCGCCGGCAGGGTTTCATAGGGGAACTTGAGGGCGTCGGCTTGGTGGACCGTAACGTTGTCGAATTCGGCTAGAGCCTCAGTGAGGACGGCGGCCAGGTCCGGGTCAATCTCCAGACAATGAACGGCTAGTGCGCGTCGGGCCAGGGCCTGGGTCAGGACGCCAACGCCGCCGCCGATCTCCAACACCGTGTCGGCGGGCCCCACCTCGGCGGCTTCCATGATGGCCACGAGGACCCCTTCATCGACGAGGAAGTGCTGTCCCAATGCCTTCTTGGGGCGCACACCGTGGGCGCTCAAAATGCCTCGGGTTCTTCGGTAAAGCGTCAAAGGCTCAAACCTCATCACCCCGATAGGGGGTGAGGCCATTATACGGTCCGGCCGCCTCGTCGGACCAGCACCTTTTTATCGTATCTTGTAAGAAGCTCTGGAGGTCCATGGAGGGGTTCGGTACGACAGAATCTGGATGCGGGTATAAAAAGGTTCAAGGCTCCTTGCATGATATATTGCTCCTCGACTTTCTTGATGAGGAGATTTTGGCTATTATAAATCCGGGGATGGCTGAGGGGGAGATGCTCTGAGTATAGGGAGGCATTCATACCATGGCACGAGCTAAGATAACCATCGTTGGGGCAGGCAACGTCGGGGCCACAGCCGCCCACTGGGCGGCTAGTAAGGAGCTTGCCGACGTGGTCCTGGTGGACATCGTCGAGGGCGTCCCTCAGGGCAAGGCGCTTGATCTATGGGAAGCGGCCCCAGTTGGGCTCTTCGACTGCCGCATGGTCGGAAGCAACAGCTACGAGGAGAGCGCAGACAGCGACGTTGTAATCATTACCGCAGGCATCGCCCGCAAGCCGGGTATGAGCCGCGACGAGCTGTTGTCTACGAACGTCAAAATCGTCAAGGCGGTCACCGAGGAGTGCGTCAAGGCGAGCCCGAATGCATATATCATCGTCGTCTCCAACCCCCTGGATGCCATGGCCTGGGTGGCCAAAGAAGTCAGCGGGCTCCCTAAGGAGCGGGTCATGGGCATGGCGGGAATGCTCGACAGCGCCCGCCTCTGCAGTTTCATCGCATTGGAGCTAGATGTGAGCGTCGAGGACACCTATGCCCTCGTGATGGGAGGCCACGGCGACACCATGGTCCCCCTTCCCCGGTATTCCACGGTGGCGGGCGTTCCGATTACAGAGCTCATGACACAGGAGCAGATCGACCGGATCGTCGAGCGAACCCGAAACGCCGGGGCCGAGATCGTCGCTTACCTGAAAACTGGCAGCGCCTACTACTCGCCGGCGGCCTGCGCGATTGAGATGGCCGAGGCCATCATCAAGGACAAGAAGCGGGTCGTACCATGCGCCGCCTACCTCGAGGGCGAGTACGGCATCAATGGGCTCTACGTGGGCGTGCCGATAAAGCTGGGAGCCGGAGGGGTCGAGGAGATTCTGGAGCTCGAGCTGACCGACGAGGAGGGCGCCATGCTCCAGAATTCGGCCGACCACGTCCGAGAGCTCATCGGCCAAATCACGCTATAAACCCCACGGTGGAGGTGCAGCCCAGGCGGGGATCGCCGGGCCTTTTCCCTGTTGACAAGCGACTACCGTGTATAATAGGCTGAGGCGGTTTTTGGCAGCCTCAATTTCTGGAACGCAATAATCCTTCCACCCTAAAAGATGGTGGAGCGCAACTTTAACCAACCGAGGTCTCCATGGATGTTCCGACACATGACGTCCTGATCGTTGGCGGTGGCGGAGCGGGCCTGCGGGCCGCGATCGCCGCGGCCGAGGCCAACGACCACATCAGCATTGGGGTCGTCTCCAAGGTCTATCCCATGCGGAGCCACACAGTCTCAGCGGAGGGCGGGACTGCGGCGGCCGTTCGTGAAGAAAATACCGATTCGCACGCCTACGACACCATCAAGGGTAGCGATTTCCTGGCCGACCAGGACGCGGTCGAGATCTTCGTCAAAGAGTCTCTTGACGAAGTGATCCAGTTGGATCACTGGGGATGTCCGTGGAGCCGCGATCCTGATGGCCGCATGAGCGTTAGAACCTTCGGCGGCATGAGTGTGGATCGGACGCTCTTCTGCTCCGACAAGACCGGATTTCACATGTTGCACACGCTTTATCAAACCTCCCTGAAATACGACCGCATCGCATGGTACGACGAATGGTTCGTCACCTCGCTGATGCAAGACGACGGCAAAATCTGTGGTGTGACGGCGCTTAACGTGCGCTCGGGGGGCATTTACGCCATTCCTGCAAAGGCCGTAATTCTCTGCACGGGAGGGGCCGGAAAGCTATTTGCCTTTACCACTAACGCGTCGATCAAGACCGGGGACGGAATGGCCTTGACCTATCGTGCCGGGGGGCCGCTGAAAGATATGGAATTTGTGCAATACCACCCCACCGGCCTGCCCGGAACCGGCATCCTCATCACCGAGGCCTCGCGGAGCGAGGGAGGCTACTTGCTCAACAGCGAAGGGGAGCGCTACCTGAGCGCATACACGCCCGAACGTATGGAGCTGGGGCCCCGAGATATGCTGTCGAGAGCGTTCATCCAAGAGCAGAGGGCCAATCGGGTCTTCGAGGGACCTTACGGGGAGTACGTCCATCTGGATATACGGCACCTGGGGGAGGAGCGTATCATGGAACGACTACCCTTTGTGCGGGAATTGGCGACAGAATACGTGGGGATTGACCCGGTTTACGAACCGATCCCTGTCCGGCCGGTCGTCCACTACATGATGGGCGGCACCCATACCGACTCTGTCGGCAAGACGCCCGTCGATGGGCTCTTCGCCGCGGGGGAAGGCGCCTGCGTGAGCATGAACGGGGCCAACCGTCTGGGCTCCAACTCCCTCTCCGAGATAATTGTTTTCGGAGCCCGCTCCGGAAGGGCGGCTGCGCAATATGTTGAGGGCCGGGAGCTGCCTGGGGCAGACACTCTGGACCAGATGGCCAAAGAGGAGAAGAGACGAATCGAGGAGAAATTTCTCAAGCCCAATAACGGCAAAGAGCGGATCGCTAACATCCGCCGCGATATGCAGATGGCCATGGAACGAGGTATTGGCATCTACCGTACAGAAGAGGTAATGAAAGAGACGTGTGAGGCGATCCGAGTACTCCGGCAACGCTTCGACCAGGTGGAGCTGGATGACCTATCGAGTGTCTTTAACACCGAACTCATCTCAGCGCTCGAGCTGGGCTATATGTTGGACGTCGCCGAGGCGCTGGCTCACTCCGCACTGCTACGTGAAGAATCCAGAGGCTCGCACGCACGGGAGGACTTCGAGACAAGAGACGATGAGCACTTCTTGCAGCATTCGATGGCTTATCAGACGCCAGAGGGGCCTCCTCGGATCGAGTACCTGCCGGTGACAATCACCCGCTGGCAGCCTGAAGAGCGAAAGTATTAGCACCCGGTAGCGGGTAATAAGTCAAATACACTAGGGAATTTTACTTCCTCATTGTGCCTTCGTGGTGAGCTTTTCGACGCGGTCCGAACCGCACATTAATTTTCGGCTGGTCCACTGCCAGATTTAGGAGAGGCTATGAGTGGTAAGAAGACGATCACAATGAATGTGACACGGTTTCGACCGGAACAAGAGGAGGCTCCAACGGAGCAGGCCTACGAGTTTGAGTTTCCCGATGACTGGGTGGTCCTCGATGCGCTCAACCACATCAAGGACCAGATGGACGGTACGCTCTCTTTCCGCTGGTCTTGCCGTATGGGCATCTGTGGCAGTTGCGGCATGATGGTCAACGGAGAGCCGAAATTGACCTGCGCCGCCTTCCTCAGGGACTATCATCCGGCCGAGATTCGAGTGGAGCCTCTGGCATACTTCCCGATAATCCGGGATCTGGTCATCGACATGACCGACTTTCTGGACAAGCTCAAAGCGATAACGCCTTGGATAGTCAGGGAAGAGGAGAAACCTCTTGAGGAAGGGGAGTATCTCCAAACACCTGAAGAACTTGCGGAGTACAAGCAATTCAGCATGTGCATCAACTGCATGCTATGTTACTCAGCCTGTCCGGTCTACGGGCTAGAGTCCGATTTTATAGGCCCGGCCGTCATCGCCCTGGCCCACCGATACAATCTCGACTCCAGGGACGAAGGGCAGGAGGCGCGCCAGCAGGTGATCGCGAGCAGCAAGGGTATCTGGGAATGCACCCTGGTGGGTGAGTGCACCGAGGTCTGTCCGAAGAAAGTGGACCCGGCGATGGCCATCCAGCGCACCAAAGTCGCCACGACAACCGAGTGGGCCAAGTCGCTTATACTTCCGCGGGGGAAGAAATGAAACGGATCGAGCCCGAATATACCTATCCGACTTACACCCATCCTATGCCCACCAACTGGTGGATGCGTAACCGCAAGTATTTCCTTTTCATGATGCGGGAGTTGAGCAGTCTGTTCATAGCCTTGTTTGTACTGGTCTACCTTTACTCGCTCTCCTTACTCTCAAAGGGGCAAGACGTGTATGGAGCGTTCCAGGAGTCGCTACGCTCCGGAGGATTCATTCTCTTTTTCCTGGTGGCGCTCGTATTCGCCTCCTACCACAGCTATACCTGGTTCACAATAATGGGCAAGGTCCAGGTCATCCGCGTGGGAGGCAAGAAAGTTCCGGAGAGGACGATAGCCGCCGCCGCGATTGCTGGCTGGATCGCTGTCTCGGTGGTCGTATTCTTCTTTTTTACGAGCTGAGGGATTAGCCCATGTACGAGATAGATAAGACCGAGCCATTCTTGTGGGGCTTGTTCTCGGCGGGAGGCGTTGTGGCGGCCCTGTTTGTGCCGATCCACATCATTATCGCCGGTCTGGCCGTTCCGTTAGGACTTCTAGGCGCAGACGCCGTCGGCTACACTCACATGCGCGCCCTGCTCGGAAATCCGCTCGTCAAGCTCTACCTCTTCGTGCTGGTGGCGCTTCCCCTCTTTCACGCGGCCCATAGGCTTCGGTTTGCGTTGAAAGATATGGGGCTCAAGGTGCCAGGACAGGTCTTGGGCATGGTCTTATACAGCGGTGCTATTTTAGGAACCGTTGTGGCGGCAATAATTCTGGCGGGCCTTCCGTGATCGGAAAGCCGGGCCAGCCAGCTGGGTATCCATTTGTCTACCTACTTTTCATCTCCCTTCCCTAATTTCGGTGCGTATTTGCGACCCCTTCCAATGATTGATGAGCAAGCTCAAAGGGACATAGGGGCGAAGCGGCCTTCGGCGGCGGCCGGCGCACGATCCTCCGCCCATCCGAGGGAGCAGCCATGAAAATTCACGAGCACGAGGCCAAGGAGATTCTCAAACGCTACGGGGTGCCGGTCCCTGAGGGCGGAGTGGCCTCGACGGCTGAGGAGGCCCGGGCCGTGACCGAGCGGCTTGGCGGCACGGTGGTGGTAAAGGCACAGATCCATGCCGGAGGCCGGGGCAAGGGTGGGGGCATCCAGCTCGCCGATGGGCCCGAAGAAGCGCAACGGGCGGCCGAGGCGATTCTCGGAATGACGCTCATCACCCCCCAGACGGGCCCCGAGGGCCGCCTGGTCCAAAAGGTCCTTGTCGAAGAAGGCATGGAGATTGAGAAGGAGCTCTACCTGGGAGTTGTGATTGACCGGTCGGCCAACCGGCCCGTCGTCATGGCGAGCGAGGCCGGCGGGATGGATATTGAAGAGGTCGCGGCCGAGACCCCGGAGAAGATACTCAACGAGACGGTAGACCCGCTGCTTGGGCTCAAACCCTACCAGGCCCGCAACCTCGCCTTCGGCCTCAACCTGCCGGCTGAGCTCATCTCCCCGGGGGTCAAGCTCATCGTCGGGCTCTACAAGTGCTTCGAGGAGATGGACTGCTCCCTGCTGGAGGTCAACCCCCTGGTCATCACCCGGGACGGCCGCCTGCTGGCCCTCGATGCCAAGATGAACTTCGATGACAGCGCTCTTTGGCGACACAAGGAGTTGGCGGCGATGCGCGACCTCAACGAGGAAGAGCCCCTGGAGATCGAGGCTAGCAAACACAACCTCAACTACATCAAGCTCGACGGCAACGTCGGGTGCATGGTAAACGGGGCGGGGCTGGCGATGGCGACAATGGACATCATCAAGCTCGCAGGCGGCGAGCCGGCCAACTTCCTCGACGTGGGCGGCGGCGCCACCCAAGAGATGGTGGAGAACGCCTTCCGCATTCTCGTGAGCGACGAGAACGTCAAGGCCGTCCTCATCAACATATTCGGTGGCATCCTGCGGTGCGACGTGCTTGCGCGGGGAGTCGTGGAGGCGGTCAAGTCGGTTGAAGTCGACGTTCCGGTGGTGGTTCGCCTTGAGGGGACCAACGTGGAGCAGGGCCGGGAAATTCTACAAACCTCAGGGTTGGAATTCACCGTGGCCACGGGCATGGGCGATGCTGCCGAGAAGGTGGTGACGGCGGCCCAGGCGGCGGGCTAGGGAACCTTACGGCCCCTGAAAGTGAGAAAAACGCGATACGATGGCAATTCTCGTCGATAAGGAAACCCGCCTGCTCGTTCAAGGGATAACGGGCCGCGAGGGGCGGTTCCACACCGAACAATGTGCCGCCTACGGCACGCAGGTGGTGGCGGGCGTGACGCCCGGCAAGAGCGGAGAGGACGTTAACGGCATCCCGGTTTTCAATACCGTCTCAGAGGCGGTGGCCGCCACGGGCGCCAACTCCTCGATGATTTTCGTCCCGCCGGCCTTCGCCGCCGACGCAGCGCTCGAGGCCTTCCACGCCGGGATCGGCGTGATCGCCTGCATCACCGAGGGCATCCCAACTTATGACATGATCTACGTCAAGCGCCGGCTCGAAGAGACATCGGCTCGCCTCATCGGCCCCAACTGCCCAGGCCTTATCTCACCGGGGAAGTGCAAGGCAGGGATCATGCCGGGCAACATCCACTCCGAGGGCCCCGTGGGGGTGATCTCCCGCAGCGGGACCCTCACCTACGAGGTTGTAGCCCAGCTCACCGAGCGGGGAATTGGACAGTCAACCTGCATCGGCATCGGTGGCGACCCCATCATCGGGACCGACTTCATTGACTGCCTGAAGCTCTTCGAGCAGGACGACCAGACCGAGGCGATCTGCATCATCGGTGAGATCGGCGGGACTGCAGAGGAAGAGGCTGCGGCCTACATCCAGAACCATGTCACCAAGCCGGTCATAGGTTTTATCTGCGGTCTGACAGCCCCGCCGGGACGCCGAATGGGCCATGCGGGAGCGATTATCTCCGGCGGCAAGGGCACGGCGGAGGAGAAAATCCACACCATGAGGGAGGCGGGGATTCACATCTCCGAAAGTCCCGCCACCATCGGGGCCCGCGTCGCGGAAGTGCTGGGTCGCTGAGGAGAAATTATTCGAAGGCTCGATGCGTGGGCATCCAAACGAGTGCCACCACTAAGACCCGCGCCTGAGCCGTCCCGTAACCCGACCTCGCCAGATCCTAGGCGGGGTCTTTTCTACCCATGGGACGGGTGAAGGAGGCGAGCACCACCATGGCCCATGAGCACACCCTAGCCATCATAAAGCCCGGCGCCGTCGAGCGTGACCTGACGGAGCTAATTATCAAGCAGTTAGAGGAGGCGGGCTTCACGATTGTGGCCCTCGACAAAGTCGAGCTCACCAAGGCCCAGGCCGAGGCCTTCTACCACGTCCACCGGGAGCGGCCCTTTTTCGACAGTCTCACGAGCTACATCTCAAGCGGGCCGGTGGTGGCCATGGTCCTCGAGAAGGAGGGTGCGATCCTGGCCCTCCGGCAGCTCATGGGCGCCACCGATCCAGCCAAGGCCGCCCCCGGCACCTTCCGGGCCCGTTGGGGGGAGTCCATCGAGCGCAACGTCATACACGGCTCCGACGGCCCAGAGACGGCCTCCGAGGAAGTCGCCTTTTTCTTCAACGAGCTGGAGCGTAAGGGGAGGCAGTGATGAGACGAGGCCAGCCCAAAGCGCCCGGCCTAGAGGCCAGGGATCTCTGGGAGGGGATTACGCCTGAGAATATGAAGGAGTCCATCCGGCGGGTGGAAGACCTCTTGGGCGGGCTCGATCCCGCCAATCCCGAGTGGGAGGAGGCTTTTGAGTTCCTTGAGGCGATGAACCGCTACCTGGAGGATATAAGAGGCGACTAGCCCCCTGCACTAAACCCCCTGGGAGCGCCTCAGGAGATAAGAAAAAGCCCCCGCGGCATGAAGCCGTGGGGGCTTAGTGTTGACAGGATTGTGGTATTTAGGTGCCGGCGTGCTTGATCCCCAGGATATCGAGCTCCTCGCTGGTAAGGTTAATGCCTCTTAGGCGTTCACGGTTTCCCCGCAAAGATTCGATGGCGTTCGTCCCAAGGGCCCCGAGAAACTCCTTCAGCTCCAGCTCCCAGCTCCGAATCAGGTTGATGACCCGCTCAGCGCCCCAGTCCGGGTCGAGGCGTTTGACCAGGTCCGGGTCCTGGGTGGCGATGCCCCAAGGACACTTATTCGTGTGGCACTGCTTGATGCGGGTGCACCCAAGAGCGACTAGGGCCGCCGTACCAATAGCCACGATGTCAGCCCCGAGAGCGATGGCCTTGGCCACGTCGGCAGATGAGCGGAAGCCGCCGGTGATGATGAGCGTTATCTCGTTTCGAATCCCCTCGCGCGTTAGGCGATCGTCCACGACCGCAAGGGCCAGCTCGGTGGGGATGCCTACATGGTCGCGTATGACCTGAGGCGCAGCTCCCGTGCTGCCCCGATACCCGTCGATGGTGATGAAATCGGCGCCAGCCATCGCGATGCCGCTGGCAATGGCGGCAACGTTATGGACCGCCGCTATCTTGACCCCCACCGGTTTGGTGTAGCGGGTCGCCTCCTTGAGGGCGAAGATGAGCTGCTTGAGGTCCTCAATGGAGTAGATATCGTGATGGGGCGCGGGGCTCAGGGCGTCGGAGCCGACGGGGATCTTCCGGGTTCGACTGATCGACTCATCGACCTTGATGCCGGGAAGATGGCCGCCGATGCCAGGCTTGGCCCCCTGGCCGATTTTAATCTCGATGGCCGCAACGGAGTTGAGGTAATTAATGTCGAGGCCGAAGCGCCCGCTGGCGCACTGGCCCATGGCGACGTCGCCGTATATGCGCAGATCATCGTGGAGGCCGCCCTCGCCGGTGTTGAACATGATTCCGCACTCATGTGCGGCCCGCGCCAACGCCGTCTGAGCGTTCAGGCTGATGGCCCCGTAGCTCATCCCGGCGAACATAATGGGCGAGTTGAGGACACGTACGGGGTGCATCTCCGTCTCCAGCTTAATTTTCCCGTTGTCCTGGGTGAACTCCAAGCGCTGGGGCTTGCGGCCCAGGAAGGTCCTCAGCTCCATTGGTTCGCGCAGCGGGTCGATGGAGGGGTTAGTGACCTGGCAAGCGTCTAGCACCATATGGTCAAAGTAATTCGGGTGGTCCTCGTCGGACCCCATGGAAACCAAGAGTTTCCCGCCCTTCATCGATTGCTTGGTGAGATCGCGTCGGTGCTGAGCGGTCCAGGTGCCAGAGCCCCGGATGGCAGTCTGGTTCGGAGTGATGTCGATGACGTCGGGCGGACAGACGGCCACGCAGTACTCGCAGCTGGTGCATTTATCATCAACCGAGACAATCTTGCCGTCCTTGTTCTCGAGAACATCGAAGGGGCACCCAAGAACACAGAGATCGCAGAGAATACAGCCGTCGTGGTCGATGTCAACGCGCCACAGAGCCGGCAGGTATTCCTTTGCCTGCTTCAGCGGCTTGGTGATCATCCGCCGTTTGGGCTCCACCTTATTGGCGGCCTTCTCAGCCGGGGGCGATACTGGTTTCGTTGTGGTCGTCTTACCCATCTGCATACCTCACACTACGGTCGGAGATCCGAGGCCGGCGCTCATAAAATGTGGGCCGAGCGTACCGAAACAACTATTATTTAGGCCAAAAGAGCGATCTTATGACTCGGCGAAGTAATAAATAATCATCCCTATGCCGAATTATACTAGGTTTTTGGAAAATGTCCAGGGGGTCAAGCAAATTTTATTAAGAAAAAACCTAAAGCATAGATATAATCTATTGTTCGCGAATGTCAAGATGGGGGTGGACATTTCCAGGGCGACGGACTCCATAGCGACGATGCCCAACCCCCTCGAAGCGGCCCTCTTCACTTTATTACCTTTAGGAGGCGGCTCGTCTCCCACAAGCCGTGGAGGTTACAGCGGCTTACGACCCGCAGCATCCCGCTTTCTTTGAAGACAAACGTCATGGCGAACTCGGGGCGGGTCACAACCGGTATGAAGGGTACGTGGGCCAGGTAGAGGTCGTTCTGGAAAATCTCGATGAACTGGATGTGATGCTCGTTTTGGTAAGGATGAGGCTGTTGGCCGACCCTGATGGTGACTGATACAGGCTCGCCCCACCTTACCTCATCGGGCAGGTCCATAACGGGTGTATGCTCCTGCTCAAAGGGAGTGGGGTGGGCCGGGTCTTCCGGCCGGTTTATAGAGACAAACCAGTTATTCCGCTGCTCCATGACTCCTCAATTCCCACCCGCTACAGCCGTAATCCTCCTATTATTAGACTCTTAGTGCTTAGGAAGCTGATCAGGCGAGATGATGTCTTTATCCACCAAGTGGAGCAAGGCCTTCAGGGTCTTGATGTGTTCTTCTTCGTCCTTCGCGAGCATAACAAAGAACTGCTTGAGCTCCGGATCGGTGAAGATGGATGCGTTGAGCAGATAGAGTTCCTTGGCCTTCCGCTCCTCTTTAAGCGCCATCTCGAGGATATTGCGATATGGGAGGTCCTGGAGATTCATCCGGACAAGTTTATCTTCGACCCTCGGCAGAGCATCCGCAATAATAGCTTCGACGCTGACCTTCTCGGCGAGCCCCAGCTCCTCGATGAGGTCGTCAAACCGCTCTCTGAGCTCTTGGAGGTGCTTGCTTTCCTCTTTCGCCAAAAAGGACAGGGTCGCCTTGTTTTCTTCCGCCAGGTTCAGCTGGCTCGCCTTAGAGTAGAGGAGCTCCGCTTCCACCTCATGGGCCAAAGACATCTCAATGGCCCTCGCCATCTGCTCTTTCATCTCAGGCATGACTGCTCCGCTGGACCTGGGAGACCGCTAAGTGTGGCTGTCCCGACTGCAGGCAGCTGGGCGATTCCCCAGCCGACGCGGGTATTGTACCAAAAAAGAGAGCGATTGTCGTCTCCTCTAGCCACGAAACTTACTCATCCCTTAAGGGTGAAAAGGGCCTCCCCTGGGGCCATGGCCTATGAGTGGCTTTAAAATGGGCATTTAAACTGCTACCAGCTGGGTTGATGAGGCTACGATGAGGTCTCGACGCCCGTGCCTTGGGGTTGCTCGGTTACAAGGGTCTCTAGGCATCGGCCAGGGGCTTACAGTCGCTGCAACGTATGAAAGAGCTCGTCGTGAGGCGCCATTCCCTGCTTCGCATACTGGATGATGCCTCCTTTGTCAATGATGTATACGGTCCGCTGAACGCTGGTTCCGTTTTCATGAAGGGCGTGGAAGGCCTGGGCCGCCTCCCGCTTGGAGTCAGACAGGAGAGGGAAGCTTAGGTTGAACTTCTTGGCGTAGCTCTCGTGGGAAGCCACAGAGGCCGGGTTGACCGCAACTACCCCCGCCCCTGCCTCGGCAAAGTACTCCAAGTCGTCCCTCAGAGCGCTCAGCTGACGATTGCATCCAGGGGTGTCGTTAGCGGGGTAGAAGACCATAATGAAGTGCCTCCGCCCCCTGAAATCCTTCAGGCTTACTGTTTGGCCTCCTGTGGCCGGGAGGCTGAACTCCGGAGCACGTATACCAACAGTAAGAAGTTCGGCCATCGTAAGGCTCCTTAGGTCCAGTAGTCCAAGGCGCCCAGGTCCGCAAGTAAGGCGCCCAGATGGGTCTCCGTCTCGATGGGCTCCGTCGTCTCGGCAGCCCCTTTTCAATATAAGAAGCCCCCGGATGGACGGCAAGGAGCTGGTAGAAATAGAATGGGCGAGGCGGTCTTGCCTTTGAAGGGTGGATTGCATAGACTGGAGCCCCAAATTGAGAAACCCAGAAGGTCAAAGGGAAGATGCTTATGAGTTCAGAGCGGCAGGGGGAGGTCTCTACCTCCAAGGATACCGGAAAGACCATCGCGCACATGGCCCTTGGAGTCGCCCTCGCGACCGTAGTGTTGCTGGGAGTCTACGTCTACCGCTCGATTAGCCCCGTATCCATCATAAAGGAGTTAGAGAGCACTCAGGCTGCCACGGCCGCTGACGTCCAAAAGCTTGAGCGCGCCGTGGAAGGTCTCACGGCCAACATCCACACGATTGAGAAGAGCCTCCGCCGCGACCGGCAAGCTGCTATCGTGCTCGACCTTAAGCGCTCCCTTATAGCTATCAAGGAGTTGAGGAGACAGGCTCCCGCGTCGTTGCGACCAAAAATTGAGGGACTTGAAGAACACCTCATCCGTCTGGTCAATAAGGTGGCGAGCCCTTCGCCCAGGAAACATATCGAGATACGATCTGTCCGTTAGAGTCGAGATCATGGGGGGTTGAACCATCGGGGACTGAGGCTTGTTTATATATTATCCCATTGATATTCAAAGGATTGCACGCCGCGGCCGATGAGAAAAAAGGCTTGACAGGGTCGAAGGCCTGGTGTACTCTCCAAAAAAGACCGCTTCGGTCTGATTTGAATGTTGGGGGCAGGGTGTTCCATGAAGTTGTCGCGCGCCGGTGAGTATGGTATCCTCGGGGCCACCTATATAGCTCTACAGGACAAGGATATCTCCTTCATTCGGGAGATCGCTGGGTCCTGGGAGCTTCCCGAGAGTTTCTTAGCCAAGATCCTCCAAAAGCTCGCAAAAGCGGGAATCCTCAATTCCCATAAGGGGAACATGGGAGGCTTTTCCCTCGCGAAGCCCGCAGACGAGATTACCCTCTGCGAGATCATTGAGGCGGTCCAAGACCCCATTGTCACGAGCTGGTTCGAAGAGCGTGAGAATTCCAACGGGCACATGGAGCTACCTCCCCTGGAGCCAATTATCCATCAGGCTACGGGCAAGGTTCGAGACGTCTTAAGTGAGTACACGATAGCCGATCTGGCGATGGCGAGGAGTGTTGAGTAGTTGATATTAATTAATTGGGTCATCCGGCCTGATTAAATCTGCTAGGGGAACACATCTCATGGCAAAGGGGAAGGGAGAGAGTCGAGGCGGCGGAGGCGAGCCCCTGACGCAGTATCTACGGGACATATCCGCACTTTCGACTTTGACTCGGGAAGAAGAGATCACGCTCGCCCGACGCATCCAGAAAGGCGACCAAGATGCGCTGTGGAAGCTGGTCGAGGGCAATCTTCGGTTCGTCGTCAGTGTGGCGGCAAAGTACAGTGATTCCCGGATACCCCTCATCGACCTCATCAACGAGGGGAATATCGGCCTCATGAAGGCGGCCGAGAAGTTTGACCCCACCAGGGGCGTGAAGTTCATCACCTACGCCGTCTGGTGGGTCGTTGCCGCCATCAAGCACGCCCTGGCCAAGCAAACCGGGGTGATTGGGCTGCCACTGAAGCATCCAAACACGGTGTATAAGATTAACCGCAAGGAGGAAGAGCTTTCCAAGTTGCTCGGGCGCGCCCCTACCAGGGATGAGGTGGCCGAGGCCCTGGGCCTCAGCATGCAGGACATCGAGGTCAACCTCAAGGCCGCGCGAACGCCGCTGTTCCTCGATGCGGCGATCTCGGATGACCCGAGCCTAAGCTACCTCAACACCATCAAGGCCGACTTCCAGGTTGACGAGGGCCTCCTGGCCGAGCACCTCCGGGAGGAGATCGAAAACCTCGTGGGGGTCTTAAGCGAGCGCGAGCGGGACATCATCAGCATGCGCTTCGGCCTCAACAACAACGAGCCGATGACTTTGCGCGAGATCGGCAAGATTATGGGGCTATCCAAAGAGCGGATTCGCCAAATCGAAGACAAGGCCCTCGGACAGCTCCACAGGGCAGCCAAAACCCGCCAACTGGAATCGTTTCTGACCTAACCTCTCATTTCCCCTCCCTCTGGGGCTCCTTCCCTGCGATACCATCCCCGCTGCCATCGCGACCACCTTCGCGCAATGAGATACGAAAATTCCATAATCGGAAATTCCCGGAAAATCGAATTGTCGCTAATCGTCAGATAGCCGCAATGCGGAAATTCGCGGAAATTCGCGGAAAATCTCGAAATCACGCGTCGCGGTTGACACTCCTCAGGCGGCATGGTAGAACGGGGCCTTCCTGAACGGTGGGGTATTTTCAATGTCTAAAGCCGAAGTGGGAATCATCATGGGCTCGACCTCCGATCTGGAAATTATGGAGGAAGCCGCCCGCATGCTGGAGAGCTTCGGCATCGACTACGACATGACCATCTCCTCAGGCCACCGCTCTCCCGAGCGCACCATCGCCTACGCCCGCTCGGCCCGCGAAAAAGGCATCAAGGTCATCATCGTCGGCGCCGGGGGGGCCGCTCACCTGGCCGGGACCATCGCAGCCCTCACCACCCTCCCCGTCATCGGGGTGCCCATCCATTCCTCGCCCCTCGGGGGCTTGGATGCCCTCCTCTCAACCGTCCAGATGCCCTCAGGAGTGGCCGTCGCCACAATGGCCGTCGGCCAGGCGGGAGCCAAGAACGCCGCCATCCTCGCCACCCAGATCCTCGCTCTATCCAACCTCGATCTGGAAGTGAAGCTCGCCGCCCACAAGGAGCAAATGGAGGAGGAGGTCGCCCGAGCCGCCGAGGAATCCCTCCAAAGCCGCCCCTCGTCCTGAGTCATCCGGCCGTGCCCGACCTGCTTAAGCTTGCCGACCCCGCCCATCCTTCCAGCGCCCTCATCGAGGCCTGCCTTGAGCGGCTCCGACGCGGTGAGCTGCTTGCCGGTCCCACAGACACCACCTACGGGCTCTTCTGCGACCCGTTCCGCCCAAAGGGGCTGGACCGAATCGCGGCGCTCAAAGGCCGGCATAAGGACAGGCCGATCCCGCTTCTCGTGGCCGACCGGCTCCAGGCGGCTCGCCTGGCCGAAACAATCCCTCCGCTGGCCGAACGCCTGATGGAGACCTTCTGGCCAGGGGGATTGACCATCGTTGTGCCGGCCTCTTCGGCCATCCCCAAGCCCGTCACTGGGGGAACGGGAACCGTCGGGCTCCGCCAACCCGATTCTCCCTATCTACTGCGTCTCATGGAAGCTCTCGGAGGGCCGCTCACTGGCACCAGCGCCAACCGCACGGGAATGACCCCGTCGGCATCTGCCGCCGAGGTGCTCTCCTCCCTGGGCAATGACGTAGATGCCATCGTTGACGGAGGTGTTGCCGACAAGCGGGAGGGCTCAACCGTGGTGGAGGTGTCTGCCGAGGGCTTTTTCGTCTTGCGAGAAGGGGTGGTGGCGCTCGATAACCTCGATTCGGTCGCTAGGGGCTGGAAAGGCTCTTGAGCCGCTCGGAGGCCTGCCGGGCCTCGACAGTTGTGGGAAACCGGCTCGTTAAGGACTCCAGGACCGCACGCGCCTTGTCCACTTCACCCAGGTCCAAGTAGGCAAGGCCCTGTTTAAACAAGGCGCTAGGGACCTTTGGGCTTTTTGGATAGGTGTCAATGAGCTGCTGGAACTCTTTGACCGCCTGGGCGTGGTCTTCCTTTCCCATGTAACACTCCCCGAGCCAGTAATAGGTGTTGGAGGCCAACACCGTACCCGGGTACTTCTTCAGATAGTCCCTAAATCCCAGGATGGCGAGGTCGTAGTTTCCCTTAACGTAATCCTCGAGAGCCGCTCGAAAGATTTCTTTGGGAGCGAGTAAGGCCACCTCGATCCTTTGAGGAGCTATGGGGCTACCTGCTTGTGAAGGCGGCGGGGCGGAAGTCACCGGCTCGGGAGGAGGCTCCGCCGCCCCCGGCCAACTAGGAAGGGGGCCGGACGGCTTGGTGGGAGCGGAAGGCGGAGCCAACGACCTCTGGCTCAGAGACCCGCTGGCTTCAAGGGCCTCTAGCCGCTGGGCCAGCGCTCCAAGGCGGTGGTTATATTCCTCCAGCTTGGCGTCGACCATCTGGACCCCGGTCTGGAGCTCCTCAACCGTCGCTTTGGTCTGCGCCTGGGTGCGCTGCACGACGACCAGATCCTGCCGCGCCCCCTCGACAGAGGCGGCCAGCTGGAGTATTTCCTGATGGATGGTGGTGAGGGTCGCCTTAACCTCCTGGGCGGCGACAGACCCCGGCGCCAAGACCGCCATGGTCCACCCAATCACCAATCCACCTAAAACGACGTTCCGACGTCGTGTCATATCACGCTTTTAAGGCATGCCGGTGCTAGGCTCTCACGGCCCCGCCCCGGTCGCCTACCCTACCTACTGGGCAATCTTGAACTCAGCCCGGCGATTCTGCGCCCAGGCCTCATCATCATGACCGAGCACCCCCGGCCTCTCTTCGCCGTAGCTTATGCTAAAGAGCCGGGCGGGGTCGATCCCTAACGAGGCGAGATAGTTGCGGACGCTAAAAGCCCTCCGCTCGCCCAGGGCAAGATTGTACTCGATGGTTCCCCTCTCGTCGCAGTGGCCCTCAATCTGGACCGTAATGTCCGGGTGTGCGCGGAGCCACGCTGAGTTCTCCTGGAGGGTGGCCCTGGCTTCATCGGTCAGGCGGGATTTGTCGAACTCGAAGAACACCTTTTGTATGTTTCCGGCGAAATCGAACTCTACGCCCTCTGGCGCCCGGATGGGCGGAGCCATGGGCACCTCGCCTATCCCTGGGGGCCCACGCATCCCCAACTCCGGCGGTGGCGGCGGTGGAGGAGGCTCCACCCGGGTCACCGGGGGCGGCGCCGTCGTGGGGGGCGGGAGGGCCGCCCTACAGCCGACGAACCCCACCGCTACAACGAGCATGAGACCCGTCCAATAAATCGTGCGCATTTGATTCGGCTTCACTAGTTCACCTCCCTTCGAGGGTAGTCCACTTATTATAACATACCCGGTCGTAATGTTTCACTCGAGCCGGGGAGACCAGACCGGGTCTGACCCACCGCCGGCCAGGTAGGTCAGCCGACGCTGGGCCGAGCCATCGGCCCGCATGAGATAGAGGTCGGGGATGCCCCGGGCCCGGGTTGAGCTAAATACGAGGTAACGAGCGTCGGGGCTCCACATGGGACTCTCATTGCTGCCCTCGCCGTGAGTGAGCCGGACGACCCCCGACCCGTCGGAGTTCATAGTGTAGACGTCAAAGGGGCCGTCGCGCCTGGAGATATAGGCGATCCGGTCACCCTTCGGGCTCCAAGCGGGTTCAGCGTTATACGCCCCCTCGAATGTAAGCCGGCGGACGTTCGTCCCGTCGGAGTCCATGACGTAAATCTGCGGCGTTCCGCTCCGGTCGGAGACGAAGGCTACCTGGCGGCCATTCGGGCTCCAGGTCGGAGAGGTGTCTATAATGCCCCGGTTGCGGGTAAGCCGCCGCTCGACATGCCCGTCGAGCCCGACAACATATATCTCCGTGTCCCCCTCCAGGCTCATCACCACGGCTAGCCGCTTGCCGTCAGGGTGCCACGCCGAAGAGGCATTGAGCCCAGCCGCCCTCGACAGCACACGCTTGTTCCAGCCGGTCCAGTCCATGACGTAGAGGTCCGGATTGCCATCCCGGTAGGAGGTGTAGGCGATGAACCTCCCGTCGGGGCTCCAGGCGGGATTTAGGACAATAGTTTTGTCGGCGGTCACCTGCTGGGGACTGTTCCCGTCGTAGTCCATGATGAAGATCTCCTTCGTCCCCCGGTACCTGGAGGTGAAGGCTATCTTCGTCTGGGCGATGCCCCTCTCTCCCGTCAACCTGTAAATGATTTCGTCGGCGAACTTGTGGACCATGAGCCGGATGGACGTTGGGGCGCCGGTGTACCGCCGACCGGTAATCTGTATGCCCCGATCGACATCGAAGAGCCGTGCATCAATTACCACCTGGCCGTCGGCAACGTGGTAGGAGCCCTTGACTAGCATCTGGGCCCCGATCTCAGCCCACTCCTTAAAGACGATGCGTCCGGCCTTGCGGTCTGTAGCTGTCGCCTCCCGCAGGAAATCCTGGTTTTTGACGAAGGCGAAGTATCCGTAGAGATTGAGGTCCTGGGTCAGGATGCGCGCCATCTGGTGGCTGTATTCCAGGGCGTCGCCACTGACCCCGTCGGGGTTGAAGCGGGGGATGGCCATCCCCAGGGGGCGTCCCTGAGAGCGCTCCACATTCAGGTAGACCTCCACACCTATGGCCGGAACGGGCCCGAGGCAGGCTAGGACGAGGAGACTTGCCAGGAGTAGACGCCAAACCCTCACACCCTTAGCCCTCCGGTTGATAGTGAAACCCAAAATGAATCCCTAGGGAATCATCCGGGAAGGTCTCAGGCAGAGGCGGCAGGGGCGCAGACCGAACCACCGCCCGCAAGGCCGACTGGTCGAGATAGCTCATGCCCGAACTCTTCTCCACGATAGGCTTCTGGACGGTGCCGTCACGAAGAATGCGGAAAGCGATAACCACAGTTTTTTTATCTCCTTCGGGAAGCCCATGGACCACCGGGTCCCAGTTTGCTGAAATCTTCCGCTCCACCGCCCGCAGGTAGTAGGTGAAGGGAAAGGACGCGGCATCTACTGAGAGGGCCGCCCCTCCCGCAGGTGCTGCCGCGACCCGGGTCTTTTTGGGCGCCGCCTTCGGCTCCGGGGCCGGCGCCTTGGCCCGGACGGGTTTCTTTACCGGCGGAGGCTGCTTGAGCTTTGCCTTCGAGGGCAATTTGAGGCTCCGCTCCACAGGCGCCTTCAGCCTCTTGGGCAACGGCGCCACCATGGACTTCCGCACCGGAGGGGCGAGACCCTTCGCGGCGGACTTCACTCCCGCAGGCACCTCCACCAGGTTTACAGTGTAGATGGGCCCCTTGAGCAAGTAACGCTGATTTTTCATCGAGTACGTGATAATCCAAGTCAAGATGATGCCGTGGACAACTGCCGATGTGACCGCAAGCCGTACAAACGACCGGCGGAAGGTCAAGTCGGGGGCCGGCGACAATAGTTCCATAGCGCCCTGCTACTCTATCGGCTGGGTGACCATCCCCAAGCGCTCGATTCCCGCCCGGCGCACCGCCGCCATAGCTTCGATAACCGCGCCATAGGCGACCTTGCGGTCGGCCCTGAGGAAAACGGCCTCATCCGGCCGAGCGCGGGCCACTAGCCGCAGTTGCCGCTCCAACCCCTCCAGCGTGACCCGCTTGCGGTTGAGGTAAATGCGCCGCTTCTTGGTAATCGTCACCACGATGGGCTGTTGCTCGGTCTTGAGCGGTTTGCTCGTCTCCCGTGGAAGCTGGACATCGATGCCGTGCTGGAGCAGAGGGGCGGTTACCATGAAGATGATGAGCAGGACCAAGAAGACGTCCACCATGGGCGTCACATTGATCTCCGAGAGGGTGGTCCCGACCACAGAGCGGCGGGCTTGCGTGGGAGTCACAGCCATGGGGATTAGATCCTTCCCCGGGTCTTGGCCCGACGAACAATCCCCATGAACTCATCGGCGAAGCTGTCCATCTGGGTGGCGACCGCTTTGACCCGGTTGACGTAGTAGTTGTAGGCGATGACGGCCGGCACCGCCGCAGCCAGGCCAGCGGCGGTGGCGATGAGCGCCTCGGCGATGCCCGGCGCCACCACGCTGACGGAGGTGGAGCCCCGAGCCCCGATGTTCTGGAACGCCCCCATGACACCCCATACCGTTCCGAAGAGCCCGATAAAGGGGGTCGTGCTGCCGGTGGTGGCCAGAAAGATGAGGGCCCGCTCCATGCGGGAGACCTCCTCGGCCGCCACCCGGCCCAGGGTGCGTTGCACCTCCTCGGTGACCTCTTGTACAGATGCACGCTCTTCGAGATCCTCCTCGAAGACCACCCCGGTGGGGTTGCCCTCCTGGAGAACCTGCTGGTGGCGGCGCACCGTACGGTATCCGGCCAAAAACATCCTGGCAAGAGGGCTGTAGGCGAAGGCTTTCGCCTCCTCGTTAATAACGGCCAGGTTGCGTTGATCGAAGAAGACCCCCAAAAAGGCCGCAGTCTGTTTGCGGGCTTTTCGGAAGAGGAGATACTTCTGGCCGATGATGGCCCAGGAGATGACCGAGAATCCGAGCAGAAGGAGCAGGACGGACTTGGCCACTGGACCGGCGGCCAGGATCATCTCGGCCACCGACCAGCCCCCGACGAAGTTGGCGACTAGAAACGGGAGGCACGCGATGATGTCGATGGGAGGGCTGCCTGTCATGGGAAATGTTGGTATCAAGATAAACCTAAGCGTATCAATCTGTTATGGTGGCCCATACAAATAACATTGTAGACGAGTCGCCGAGCCCTGTCAACGGAAAATTCCCGGGCCTGCCGCCGGGGGAGATGGTCTCGGCGTGGAAAAGGCGAACCGGCATCAGGCCACCAGGAAACCCAGCGGCTCTTCGCTCTCCTTACTTCTTGCCCCGCGCAGACCCGCGCCGTCGTCTGGCCTGGGCTTTCCAGTAGAGGAGGTTATATCCGTTTTCAAACGCGTTGACGCTCGCAACTATAATGTCCGGGGATGTTCCGACCGTTATGACCTGATTCTTCTTGTGGTCCCTCAGGGTCATGCTGGCCTCCACGACGGCGTCGGTGCCGGAGCTCTCAATGGCCACGTTGAAGTCAACCAGGCGGACCTTGAGCGCTCCACGCTTCTCGATGCTTTTGCGCAGGGCATTGACTACGGCATCGACCGGCCCCGTTCCTTCGGCCTCCTCAGTGACTCGCTCGCCCATGAACTGCACGGTGACCTCGGCCTCAGCCCTGGCGTGTTTATTCGTGGTGACCCGGAAATCCTCCACCGTCAGCACCGCCTCGTAGGGCGATAGCCCCTTGAAGACGTCGTCGATGATGAGCCGGAGGTCGCCCTTGACGAGCGGCTTGCCCTTATCCTCGATGAAGTTGCGGGCTAGGGTGTGGACCTTCTCCAAATATTCGTCCTCGAGGGTGAGCCCGAACTCCCGCTGGACGATGGCCGCCAGCTTATCGAGCGAGGGAGGCTTGCTCAGGCGCAGACGTTCCTTTGAAGGGGCAAGGCGCTCGGGCCGGTCGTATAGGCGAAGGGCCAGCAGCCGATCGATCTCTTCGCTCAAAGGCTCCACGCTTGGCGGGCTGGGCAGCTCTCTGAGGGCCGCCCGGGGGTCTTTGAGGCCGGTGCCGGTGGCCACACACAAAATAGTCTGATCCGGTGTGATAAGCCCCTGCTCTAGGAGGGTGGGCACGGCCGCGAGGCTCGCGGCGGCTGAGGGCTCGCAGAACAGGCTCTCTTCCCTGGCCAACCACTGCTGGACGCGGAGGATCTCCTCATCTTGTAGCGCCACGGCCGTCCCGCCGCTTTCCCTGATTGCCCGCAGGGCCTTAAGGCCGTCGATGGGGTCGCCGGCGGCGATGGCGCTGCAAGAGGTATCGGGCCTGGCCACGGGAGTTACCTCCTCAGTATGGGCATTGAAAGCCTCCACGATGGGCGCGCATCCGGCCGCCTGCACCCCGATCATCCGCGGGGAGCTCTCTATTAGGTCGAGCGCCATGAACTCCTTGAACCCTTTCCAGATGCTCGCCAGATTGGTGCCGCACCCCATGGGAACGATGAGCACATCGGGCGCTTTCCACAACAGCTGCTCGATTATCTCAAAAGCCTGGCTCTTTTGGCCATCGGCCCGGAAGGCATAGTCCCCAGCCAGGTAGAAGCCGTGCTTGGCGGCCATCTCCACGGTGAGACGGGCGGCGTCGTCGTAGGTGCCTCGGACCTGGATGACCCGGGCGCCGTATGCAAGAGTCTGAGCGATCTTGCCGATGGAGATCCCGTCGGGGATGAGAACGTAGCAGGGGATCTGCGCCTTGGCAGCGTAGGCGCTTACCGAGGCGGCCATGTTGCCCGTCGAGGCGACCCCGATGGCCCGGGCGCCTTGCTCCTTGGCCTTGGTGATCTCCACCATGGAGCCGCGATCCTTAAAGGCCCCCGTGGGGTTGTGTCCCTCCTCCTTGAGCAAGAGCCGCTTTAGCCCAAGTTGCTTGGCCAGGCTCTTAAGCTCAAACAGGGGGGTGCCGCCCTCATTTAGGGAGACGAGTTCTTGAGTGTTGACGATGGGGTAGAAGTCGAGGTACTTGAGCGCCGAGATGGGGGATGTCTTCAGGCTGTAAGTGTTGAGCCGGGAGCGGATGTAGTCGTAGTCGTACACGACATCCAGGGGTCCCATGCACTTCAGGCACCGGGTGGCGGTCTGTTGCTCGGACCACTGCTCACCGCAGACGATGCACTCCAGGTAATAGGGGGTCGGGTTGTTCTTCATCGGCTCCGCCTCGGTCGTATGGACACAGAAGACCCTAAGCGGCGTTACGAAGCTAGCTGCTTTCGAACGATGCCCGGTACGGCGTCGATGGCCTCTTGAAGCTTGGCAGTATCCTTGCCGCCGGCCTGGGCCATGTCGGCCCGACCGCCGCCGGACCCGCCGAGGTGAGCGGCCACCGCCCGAGCAATCTCGCCGGCGTTGATGCGATCGGTCAGGTCGTCCGTGACACCGGCGATGAGCGAGGCCTTGTTGTCCACGATACCCCCGACCACGAGGACACCGCTCTTTAGCCGGGCCTTGCCGGTGTCCACGAAGCTCCTCATGGCCGGGATGTCAATGTCATCGATCTTGACGGCCATAACCTTCACGCCGTCCACATCGGTAACCCCTTCGGTTAGGTCTAGGGAAGTATCTACGGCCATCCGCTCCTTTAGGCGTTTAACTTCCCGCTCGAGCTCCTTGAGCCGCTCGACCACGCGTGTGACCTTTTCGGCCACCTCGAAGGGCTGAGCCTTCAGGAGCTCTTGGATGGCTGCGAGCTGACCCTCCTCGCGCTTGACGTAGCTGTAGGCTCCCTGGGCGGTGAGGGCCTCGATTCGGCGGACACCCGCGGCGACACTGCCCTCGCTGGTAATCTTAAAGAGCCCGATATCTCCCGTGGCCCCGGCGTGCGTGCCCCCACAGAGCTCCATACTATCGCCCATCATAACCAGGCGGACGTCATGCTCCGGGTACTTTTCACCGAATACCGCCTGGGCGCCCGTGGCAAGAGCCTCCTCCAGGCCCATGTAGGAGCTCTCCACGGGGCGGTTGGCCTGGACAAGCGAGTTTACGATTTCCTCGATGCGCTCGAGCTCGCGCTCGGTGATGCGGGAGAAATGGGTGAAATCGAACCGAAGCCGCGCCGGCTCGACGAGGCTTCCGGCCTGCTTGACATGATCGCCGAGCACCTGGCGCAGGGCCAGGCTGAGCAGATGCGTACCCGAGTGGTTTCGAACCGTGGCGGACCGGCACTCTTCATCCACCTGAGCGGTGACGGTATCCCCCACCGCAAGGCGGCCGCGTGTCACCGTGCCGCTAAGGACTATTAGCCCCTCGACGGGAACCTGCGTGTCTTCCACAGAAACGGTCACCTCGTCGCTGTGAATGCTCCCCTTATCACCGACCTGCCCTCCGGCCTCCCCGTAGAAGGGAGTGCGGTCGAGGACCACTTGCACCGGCTCTCCCTCGCCGGCCTCCTCTACGTAGGCCTCGCCCTTGATAATGGCTTTGACCGTGGACTCGCTTGTAAGGGATTCGTAGCCGACGAAGGAGACCTCACCCACCTCATCGGCAACCTGCCGGTAGACGGCCTTTACCGCCTCCAGACCAGTGCCCTTCCAGGAGGCCCTGGCCTTGGCCCGCTGCTCCTCCATTGCGGTATCGAACCCCGGTTCGTCGAGCCCAAGGCCCTCGTCTTCGCAGATGTCCCGGGTGAGATCGAGGGGGAAGCCGTAGGTGTCGTGAAGTTTAAATGCGACTGTGCCCGGCAGGGTCGTCTCATCCGCCTCCCTGAGCAGCCCGATCTCTTTCTCCAAGACCCGAATTCCGTGCTGGAGGGTGTGGCTGAACCGCTCCTCCTCGTAGAGGATGACCCGGGCGGCGTAAGACTCGGCCTGCACGATTTCGGGATAGGCGTCCTTCATGAGGTCCACCACCAGACCGACGCACTTGTGCATAAAGGGATTTTCTATGCCCAAGAGTTTGCCGTGACGGGCGCCGCGACGCAGGATCTGGCGCAACGTGTAGCCGCGGCCCACGTTGCTCGGCAAGATGCCGTCGGCGACCATGAACGTGGTGGCCCGAACGTGGTCTGCAACGACCTGGAAGGAGACGTCTCGCGTCGCATCCGCCCCGTACTCAAGGCCCACCAGCTCCTCGACCCATCCGATAATGGGGCGAATGATGTCGATGTCGTAGTTGGAGAGCTTTCCCTGCATGATGGCCGCCAGCCGCTCGAGCCCCATGCCGGTGTCGATGGACGGTTTCGGCAGGGGGTTCAGGTTGCCGGAGGCGTCGCGATCATACTGCATGAAGACGAGGTTCCAGAGCTCCAGGTAGCGGTCGCCCTGTTCTTCGGGGCCGCCGCAGCCGGGCGGGCCGCCCCAGACGGCCGGGCCCTGGTCGTAGATGAGCTCGGAGCACGGCCCGCAGGGGCCCGTATCGCCCATTGCCCAGAAATTGTCCTTCTCATCCATCCGGACAATCCGCTCGGCCGGCACCCCGATGGTCTCTCTCCAGAGCTCGAAGGCTTCGTCGTCGTCGCGAAAGATGGTAATCCACATCCGTTCCGGATCGAGGCCGCACACATCCACGAGGAACTCCCAACCGAACTTTACGGCCTCTTGCTTGAAGTAGTCGCCGAAGGAGAAGTTGCCCAGCATCTCGAAGAATGTATGGTGGCGGGCCGTCCGGCCGACGGTCTCTAGGTCGTTGTGCTTGCCGCTGACCCGCATGCACCGTTGCGCCGAGGTGGCCCGGTTGTAGGAGCGCACGTCGGTTCCCAAGAGACAGTCCTTGAACTGGACCATCCCTGAGTTGGTAAACAGCAAGGTGGGGTCGGTGGGCGGAACCAGGGAAGAGGAGTGGACCCGCGTGTGCCCATGCTTCTCAAAGTATTCGAGGAAGGACTCCCGAATTTCACTGGTGCGCATGCTTTCGCCTCCGAATACTACTGTGGCGCGAACACATCAATGCCCGGCCCGGAACCTCAAACGACAATAGTCTCCCGGTGGGCCCCGAAGATCTCCCTGAGGGTGTCGCTGATTTCGCCCAGGGAGGTATAGAGCCGCACCGCCTCCAAAATGTGGGGCACTAGGTTGTCGCTGCCTTGGGCGGCCTCTTTGAGGCGTGCCCGCGCCCGGGCAACGGCGTCGTTATCCCGCTCGGTCCTGATTTTCTTGAGAGCCGCCACCTGACGCTGCTCGGCCTCGGGGTCGATTTTGAGGATCTCCGGTGCGACCTCATCTTCGTCGACATACTCATTTACGCCGACGACGAGGGTCTGACGCTCCTCTACGGCCCGCTGCCACTTGTAGGCGCTTTCCTGAATTTCGCTCTGGATGTAGCCGGTTTCGATGGCCCTTAGCACCCCTCCGGCCGCATCAATCTTCTCGATGTACTCCTCAGCCCGGCGCTCCAGTTCGTCGGTAAGGGCCTCGATGCAGTAGGCGCCTCCCAAGGGATCGGCAGTGCCGTCAACACCGCTTTCGTGAGCGATAATTTGCTGGGTGCGAAGCGCGATGGTGACGGCCTTCTCGGTGGGCAGGCCTAGGGCCTCGTCCATGCTGTTGGTATGGAGGCTCTGGGTGCCCCCGAGGACGGCGGCCAGGCCCTGGATGGTGACCCGCGCGATATTGTTCTCGGCCTGCTGGGCCGTTAGGGTTGAGCCCCCGGTCTGAGCGTGAAAGCGCAGCAACCAGCTCGATTGCCGTTTGGCCCCGAAGCGCTCGCGCATGATTTTGGCCCACAGGCGCCGGGCGGCCCGGAACTTGGACACCTCCTCCAGGAAGTCGTTGTGGACGTTGAAGAAGAACGAGATATGCGAGGCGAAGACGTCCACGTCGAGGCCTGCATCCAGAGCCGCCCGCACGTAGGTGATTCCATTGGCAAGAGTGAAGGCGATCTCTTGGACCGCGGTGCTTCCTGCCTCGCGTATGTGGTAGCCGCTTACGGAGATGGTGTTCCACTGGGGCAGGTGTTGGCTGCCAAAGCGAAAGACATCGGTAATCAGCCGCATGCTTGGCTCGGGGGGATAGATATAGGTTCCCCGGGCGATGTACTCCTTCAAGATGTCGTTCTGGAGGGTGCCGCGCAACTGCTCCGGCTTGACCCCCTGCTTTTCTCCTACTGCGATGTATAGGGAAAGGAGGATGGCCGCCGTGGCGTTGATGGTCATCGAGGTCGAGACCTTCTCAAGAGGGATCCCCTCCAGCAGAATCTCCATATCTTTGAGGGTGTCGATGGCCACGCCCGTCTTTCCAACCTCTCCGTATGCCATGGCATGGTCGGAATCGTAGCCCATCTGGGTGGGCAAATCGAACGCCACCGACAGTCCCGTCTGGCCGCGGCTCAAGAGGTAACGGAAGCGTTCGTTGGTCTCGCGGGCCGAGGCGAAACCAGCGTACTGGCGCATGGTCCAGAGCCGCCCACGATACATGGTGGGCTGGATGCCTCGGGTGTAAGGATATTGGCCGGGAAAGCCCAGCTTCTTCTCGTAGCTCTCAGCGGAGCCGTCCGTAGGCGCGTATAGGTGCTTAAACTCAATGCCTGAGGCGGTCTCAAAGCGCTCCTTGCGATCGGGATGCTTCTCGAGGGCCGGAGCCAAAACTTCGTCTTGCCAAAGCTTCAGCTGTTCGGCGATCGGCCCGCCAAAGTTTTCGGTCTTCACCGTCACCCCCCTCGGCAGCCTACTCGATTACCAGCAGGGCCTGGCCAGCCTTGGTCGCATCGTCCGCAACAACGCAGACCTCGGTCACCTGCCCGGCCTTGGGAGCCTTGAGCTCGTTTTCCATCTTCATGGCCTCGATCACGATGACTCCCTGCCCTTCTTCAACCTCATCGCCCTCGGAGACCAGCAAGGTCACCACGCGGCCCGGCATGCTGGAGCTCACCACCAGAGGACCTTCGGCCACCAACGCCGCCTTCTGGTCGCGCAACAATTTTTGGCGCTCGTCCAGCACCTCCAGGACGTAGGAGTGGCCACCCACCTGCACGTGGTGGCGGCCATCGCGGCGGGTCAGCAAAACCTCGTATGCGCGGCCCTCCACCAACAGGCTGAAGGCGCCTGAGTCCGGACGAACCGCATCGACCTGATAGACGCGCTCACCCACGATCACCGAAAGCCCGTCGGCTGAGGATTCCACCCGAACCGGCCAGTCCCTATTCCCGTCGCTAACAACGTAGGCCAATGGCGGCCTCCCTCACCAACCCCGCAGGGACTCTCGCCGCCCTGCAAGCTTCCAAGCCGAACCCCCTCCCGGAGCCCCGGCGACCGGCCCCGGAGCCTCAGGAGCTTTGAAGGCCCCCTTGCGACCTTCAACGTCCAAGACCGCCGCCACAACCGCAATTTCATCCACCTCGACGGGCGGCGGCGCCTCGGGCTCCAAAATCTTATCGATGAACTCGGTCGAGAGCCGACCCTCCCTAAAAGCCTCGGAGCGCATCACCCGCTGGTGAAAGGGGATGGTCGTCTTGATCCCCGTAATTACATATTCCGACAGGACCCGGCTCATCCGCTCCACCGCCTCGTTGCGGTCCCTCCCCCAGGTGATGAGCTTAGAGATGATAGGGTCGTAGTAGATGGGAATTTCGTAGCCCTCGTAGATACCCGTATCTTCCCGCACCCCGGGGCCCCCCGCCGCACGGTAGTAGTCGATGAGTCCAGGGCTCGGCAAGAAGTTATTGTCCGGGTCCTCGGCGTAGATGCGGCACTCGATGGCGTGGCCCTTCCAGGAGACATCCTCCTGGCGCAACCACAGCTCCTCGCCCGCAGCAACCCGAATCATTGCCTTCGCCAGGTCGATCCCCGTTATCATCTCCGTGACGGGGTGTTCAACCTGGAGGCGCGTGTTCATCTCCAGAAAGTAGAACTCGCCGTCTGGGTCGACCAAAAACTCCACCGTTCCGCACGAGTAGTAACCCACATCCCGGCACAACCGAAGGGCCGCCTCCCCCATTGCCTCCCGCATCGTCTCGTCCACCACTACTGAAGGGGCTTCTTCAACCACCTTCTGGTGACGCCTCTGAATGGAGCACTCCCGCTCGCCGAGGTGTATAACGTTTCCGTGGCGGTCGCCGAGAACTTGAATCTCGATGTGGCGCGGAGCGGCGATGGCCCTCTCCACGTAGATCGCCGGGTCGCCAAAGGCGCTGGCCGCTTCACTCCTGGCCGCCCTGAGAGCACTTGAGAGCTCTTCTTCGGAGGCGACGACGCGCATCCCCTTGCCGCCACCGCCGAAGTCGGCCTTCAGCAGGACCGGATAGCCGAGCCGCTCGGCCTCCGCCGCCACCGCAGCCTCCTCCTCCAGCGAGGCTTCGCTGCCGGGGATAGTGGGAAGACCTGCATCCATGGCCGCTTTGCGGCTCGCCAGCTTGCTGCCCATCAGCTCTATGGCCGATGGAGGAGGGCCAATCCAGGCTAGCCCCGCCTCCTCCACCATATTGGCAAATGCGGCATTCTCGGCCAGAAACCCGTAGCCCGGGTGGATTGCTTCGGCTCCTGAGGAGGAAGCCACCTCAACAATCCGATCTCCGACCAGGTAGCTCTCGCCCGACGCCGGAGGACCCACACAGTACGCCTCATCGGCAATCCGGACGTGCAGGGCATCGCGGTCCGCCTCCGAGTAGATGGCCACCGACTCGATCTCCATCTCCCGTAGGGCCCGAATCAGCCGAACGGCGATCTCTCCCCGATTGGCCACCAAAACCTTCGTAAACACGGGCACGCCTCAATCCTTCTATTATGAATTCCTTGTCGGTGCTCGGTGGGTTTGTGATGTAGGCACCGCTCAAGACCTTTGAATTATACGTGCTGGAGAGACCTGGGTCAATCGTCTTGGCCCAGGCCGTACTTGGCCACGGCCTCGGCCCACCGGCCCTGGGCCTTGAGGATGAACTCGATGGCCTCGCGCACCGCTCCCCGGCCCCCTTGCCGGTGAGTCACGTAGTGGGCCACTGCCTTGACCGCGTCGTGGGCGTCGGCCACGGCGATAGCCAGGCCAACCCGCCGAAGCAATGGTACGTCCACCACGTCGTCACCGATGAAGGCCACCTCCGCGTCTTCCAGTCCAAGCTCGGCCCGCACCTCCTCGTATTTGGCAACCTTGTCCCAGATCTTCTGGTAGACCCGCTTGATGCCGAGCTCTTCGGCCCGCCGCTCCACGACGGCTGAGCGCCGCCCCGTAATCAAAACCGTCTCCAGCCCCGCTCGGTGGGCCAACACGATGCCGTGGCCGTCTTTGACGTCGAAGCACTTGAGCTCGGTTCCGTCGGTGGCGAAGATGATGCGGCCGTCCGTTAGTACCCCGTCCACATCCATCACGATGCAGCGGGTTGCTGCGGCGCGCTCGTGGGGCATAGTCAGACGATTCCCGCCTTGAGAATGTCGTGGAGGTGGATGAGGCCCTCTAAGCGGTGGGCCTCGTCGACGATGAGGAGGGACGTGATGGTGTGGTCCTCCATGACCTTGAGGGCGCGGGTGACCAGCGCGTCTCTGTCGATGACCTTGGGATGAAGAGTCATGAACTCCTTCGCCACTACCAATTGGAGGTCGTCTCGGGCCTCCATCAGCCTTCTCAGGTCCCCGTCGGTGATGATGCCCAGGAGCTCGCCCTCTTTGCTGACGACTGTCGTCGTACCGAGCTTCTTAGACGAGATTTCGTAGATGATGTCTTTTAAGGGGGTGGAATCGAGGACCCGCGGGATGGCATCGCCGGTGTGCATGAGCTCGCCTACGGTCAGGAGGCGGCGTCCCAGGCCTGCGGCCGGGTGGAGGATAGCGAAGTCGTCCTGGCGAAATCCCTTCTTCTCGATCAAGGCCACCGCCAGGGCATCTCCCATTGCCAGGGCCGCTGTGGTGGAAACGGTCGGCATGGGTCCAATATCACATGCCTCAGCCTCCACGCTCACATCGAGAACGACGTCGGCCCGGCGGGCCAGTGTAGAGGCGAGGTTGCCTGTCAGGGCGATGAGCCCAATCCCGAGGCGCTTGATGTATGGCAAAAGCGCCACGAGCTCCTCGGTCTCTCCGGTGTTGGAGAGCGCCACGACCACGTCACCGGCGGCGATCATCCCCAGATCGCCGTGGACTCCCTCGGCAGGATGAAGAAAGAGCGAGGGTACGCCGCCGCTGGCCATCGTCGAGGCGATTTTCTTGGCAATGACGCCGCTCTTGCCCATGCCCGTGATGACCAGCCGGCCGCGGCACTCGCTCAGCATCTCCACGGCCTGGACGAAGCGCTCATCCAGCCTTTCGATGAGGTTGAGGATCGCCTGGCCCTCGGCGGCCAGCACCCGCTTGCCCGTCTCTAATACCATGGTGGCTCCGCTCCAAATGTCTCAAAAGCCTCTATAAAATAACATCCTTGGCCGGAGCTTGTCCACGCCCTTTTTGCCTCCGAAACGCCTTACCCCTATACTATTGCTATACGATGGCGTATGAATAAGCAGAGGAGGTCATGAGCAATGGCGCCAACACCTCTCTCCCCCAGGGAGCTCCCCCTGGAGGTGGTCGCCGGCCAGTGCCTGATGGTTGGCTTTCCAGGAACCGAGCCGCCAGATGAATTTTTGGGCTGGATTGCCAAGGGACATGTGGGCGGCATCATCCTATTCGAGCAAAACGTTGGCGAGCCGGCCCAGGTTCGAAGCCTCTGTCGGGAGCTCCAGGCGGCCGCCGCCGAGGCGCCCGGAGCCCTGCCTCTCTGGATCGCGGTTGATCAGGAAGGCGGCTGGGTCGTCAGGCTTTCAGAGCCCTTCACAGTTCCGCCCCCCGCCGAAGAGCTAGCCCAGGGCGGCGAGGAGGCCGTCTCGCGCCTCGCCCGCCAGGTGGGCCGGGAGCTACGCTGCGTTGGCATAAACATGAACATGGCCCCGGTCCTCGACGTCAACTCCAACCCCGCAAACCCCGTCATCGCTGAGCGCGCCTTCTCGAACGACCCGCATGAGTGCGCCCGTTTCGGGGCGGCCTACATCGATGGCCTGCAGGGGGCTGGGTGCGCAGGGTGCGGAAAGCACTTCCCGGGCCACGGCGACACATCCACCGACAGCCACCAGGTCCTCCCCGTGGTCACCCACGAACGAGAGCGGCTCGAGGCCGTGGAGCTGGTGCCTTTCCGGGCTGCCGCCGAGGCGGGAGTGGCCGCCATAATGTCGGCCCACATCCTAATGCCCCACATCGACCGAGAGGAGGTGGCCCCTTTCAGCCGGCCCATCATCGAGGGGATCCTCAGGGACGAGCTCGGCTACGAGGGGTGCGTCATCACCGATGATCTCGATATGAGGGCCGTGGCCGACGAGCACGCTTGCGAGGAGGCCGCCGTCAAGTCCCTGCGGGCGGGCTGTGACGTAGCCCTGGTCTGTGGGACCGAAGATGCCGCCCCTCGGATGCACGGAGCCCTCCTGGAGGCGGTTAGAGGCGGCGACCTCAGCGAGGAGCGCCTGCGGGAAGCATGCGGGCGGGTGCTGGCCGCCAAGGGCCGCTTCGCCGCGCCTCCCGACGATGACTTAAGCGACGTCGAGGCCCAGCTCGGACTCAGCTGAGTCCCCTTCCATCTAGCAACATCACCCTAGCGCCCCGCATGTGCCCGGGCAGCGTCCACGAAGGCCTTGAAGATTGCCCGGCTGGACGGGCACGCGGCGGCCAGGTACTCAGGGTGCCACTGGAGGCCTAGGACGAATCGCTCTCCCGGCGCCTCCACCGCCTCCACCACCCCGTCGGGGGCGACTGCGCAGACGGCGAACGCAGCCCCCACTTCCTTGACCGACTGGTGGTGGGTCGAGTTGACCTGAAGTGTCGACCTGCCTACGATGCTTTGCAGGCGGCTCCCCTCATCCAGGCTCACCGGGTGGGCGGGATTTGAAGGCGGGCTCTCGGCCCTGTGCTGAATTGCTCCGGGCAGCTGGCTGGAAATGTCCTGGTAAAGGGTGCCGGCGGCGGCCACGTTGAGGGTCTGGAGCCCACCGCAAAGCCCCAACAGCGGGAGGTTTCCATCGAGGGCCAGGCGGGCGAGCTTGAGCTCAAATTCCAACCGGTCGGGGTTGGGCCGTCCCAGGGCCGGGTGGGGATCTTCGCCATAGTGGATAGGGTCGATGTCGGCCCCCGACCCGGAAAAGATGAGCCCATCAAGCGCCTCAAGGTAGACCTTCATCACTCTCTCGTCGGCCGAGCAGGGAACGAGAAAAGGAACGCCCCCCGCCGATGCCACAGCCCGCACAAGATCGTCTTTGGCGAAGTGGAACGGCTTGCCCGGCTCCCCGATCTCCTCGTGGCCGGTGGGAGCATAGTCCGCCGTGATACCAATGGTTGGGCGCATGGGTTCTCCCAGGAAGCGCCGGACGAGGTTCGTCCCCTATTTCATTGCTTAGCGCGGCAGTAAGTCCCCGCCTGAGTTGACCTTTCGCCGCCTCTGTGTGCCCGGCCCATGGTCCTTCGGTTTTCATGATAGACCGGCCCCTCAGGGGTGTCAACGCAAGCAGGAGCGTGATCGGTCACTAGGAATGTTAATAAGCAATTAGGCGAAAAACCCATGGAAAGATCAAAAAAACCGGGAAATCAGGATGTCTAGTCTGGGTAGAGCATCCGGTAGAGAGCGGCGTTTCGAAGGACTCGCTTAACATAGGTGCGGGTCTCCGAGAAGGGGATGGCCTCGATAAACTCATCTTCCTCCAATCCTTTAAAGCGCCCCCGCCACCGCTCGAGCCGCTTGACCCCCGCGTTGTAGGCGACGAGGACGTCGATGAGACGACCATCGTAGCGCTCGATGAGCCGGGCCAGGTGCATCGTTCCCAGGGCCACGTTGACCTCGGGATCGAGCAGCGCTTCTGCTACCGCCTCGCCGCGGCGGGGCAGCAACTGCATGAGACCCACCGCGCCGGCGGGAGAGACGGCCCCGGCCCTGAAGGCGCTCTCTTGGCGGATTAGGCCCAGCACGAGGGCAGGCTCAAGTCCGTTCTCGGCGCTGGCCCGCTCGACCATCTCCAGATAGGGCCGAGGATAGTAGAGCTCCCAGAAGCGTCGTTCGAGCCTGAGGACCTCTTCGGGGGCCATGGCTGCGAATGGGCCGTTGAGCCTCCGGATGGCAAGCTCGTAGAGCCCCGCCCGGTGGTAGAGCGCGCCCAGGGAGAACGCGGCAGCACGCCCGCCGGCCCCGGCGTTTGGAAGCGCCACCTCGGCCAGCGCTAGCTCTCGCTCGGCGTCCGATCTAAAACCCATAGCGGCGAGCTCCAGGGCCCGCTTCACCCGCTCGGCCCCCGCTCCGCTCGAAAGGGGGAGGGCGGCGGGGAGGACTGAGGCGTCCATTCCTTCACTGGCTGTGGCTAACGCAGGCTCCACACGTACGCTCGGCTCACCCAAGCGGCTCAGCCTCCAGGCGGACCGCTGGCCGTAGTAGGTGTGCGGGTAGCGCCGGACGAGGTCGCGGTATAGCCCCACGGCCCTGCTGCGCCGGTCGGAGCGCTCCAAGGAGCGGGCCAGCCAGTATGCGACCTCGTCTTCCCAATCGGTAGAGGCGAGCCTGGAGAGCGACCGACGGAACGACGCGGCCGCATCACTATAGCGCCCCCGGCGGTAGGCGTTCCAGCCAATACGCCACAGTCCCTCGCGGGCAAGCTCGCTGTCGGGATAGGCGGCCGCCAGCTCGTCGAAGGCCTTGGCCGACCGCGCGTACCATTCCTGTTCGGCGTAGAGGCGCCCGAGGATGTAGAAAGCCTGCTCGCAGAAGGGGCTCGCGCGGTGGTTGTGGAGCAGTCGCCTGAGCACCGTCCGCGCTTCGCCCCGGCGGTTGACGTTCCAAAGGGCCCGACCCATGAGGTAGTGGGCCTCGGGGACGTCGGGGTGTCGTGGGTCCCGGCTGATGAGACGACCGAGGCGCCCGGCTGCGTCGTCCCTTCGTCCCCGAGCGAGCTCGGCCTTGGCTGCCCCGAGAGCCGCCCGACCCCGGATGAGAGCACGGACGGCCTGCCCGTGGGCCAGCTCGAAGGCTTCCAACGCCTCTTTCGGACGACCCTCGGCAAGCCATGCCCGCCCCAGCCGGAGGGCCTCCTCGGCGCTCCAGCGAGGGGGTCGCAGAGAAAGGCTCGCCCGGAGGGCGTCGAGCCGCTCAAAGGCCTCGGTCGCCGACGGATGGGCCGGGCCGCTCAGGACGGCGTCCTTGAATGAGGCCAGCGCCCGCTGCTGGTGGCCTTCGGCCTCGGCAATCTGCCCCAGCCTCAAGCTCGCCGTGGGGCGCTCGTCGAAGGCGGGCCAGCCCTCAAGGAGGCGCTCGTAGTCGGGCCGGGCCGCCTCCCAGGCGTCGGCGGCGAAGGCCGCCTCAGCCCGCTTGAGGAGTGCGTGTGGGTGGAGGCGGCTTTCGGGCTCCCCGCTCAACAGGGAGGTGAAAGCCCGCCGGGCCTCCTGGTAGCGTCCCGCGCCGGCCTCCGCAAGCCCCAGATTGTAGAGGGCGTAGTCCGACAGAACGGGAAGAGCCGTACGGGCCCTCTCAAAATAGCGAGCCGCATCCTCGTTGGCCCCTAGCTTCAGATGGACGTGGCCGAGCAGGTATAAGGCCCGCCGCTTCCAGACGGGATCTACATCGGAAAAGAGCAGGCGGTGGAGCTCTTCGCGGGCGGCAAGGTAGCGGCCCTGCTGGATGTGCCGGACGATGGCCGAGGGCTCAGGGCTGGCCGCAGAAGCGGATGGGAGAGGGAGAGAGAGGAGGCCTGTCAGCAGGAGCCACACACCGATGGTGGGACGGCCACGCATGGGCCGAGCATACCACACGCCACCAAGGGCCGACAAGCAGCCCCCATCTGGACCAAGTGTCCGGTAAGATGGCAACCAGAAAAATTTATATTCCCTTGTAATCGCAATTTCAGCCATCTGATGGAAAAGTTAATTCGTCCAAATTTGCCAATGCGTGGTTTTCCCTCCTAGGCATAGGGAAGGTTGCAACTTTGCGCTCCATCTCCTAAAGTGTGCTCATCACTTTCTTGAATTAACGGTGAAATAATACAAGCGACCAAAAGAAGGGAGCGGACAAGAGAATGGAGAAGGCGACTTTTGGGGCGGGCTGCTTTTGGGGAGTGGAAGCAGCGTTCCGGAAAATCAAGGGAGTTACAGCTACCTCAGTCGGGTACACGGGAGGATCACTCGACAGCCCGACTTATGAAGACGTCTGCACCGGGCGAACCGGGCACGCTGAGGTCGTGGAAGTGGAGTACGACCCGTCTCAGGTTTCGTACGACGAGCTCTTGGCGGTATTTTGGGACATCCACGACCCAACGACCCTGAACCGGCAGGGACCCGACGTCGGCACCCAGTACAGATCTGTCTTGTTTTTCCACATCGAGGAGCAGGAGGCTGCGGCGAATAAGTCGAAGGAAAAAATTCAGAGTTCCGGCAGGTTCACCAGGGACATAGTGACTGAGATCACCCCCGCTTCCCAATACTACAAAGCCGAAGACTATCACCAGCAGTATTTGGAGAAGCGTGGACTAATCCACCGCTGAAGAGTAAAGGGCCGGCCAGGTTCGATTACCCCAGCAAACAATTTCTTCTATTTCAATAGGTTAAGGCCGCATTAAGGTGCTCTGTGACCCTTCAACTCGCATGAGAGCTACTTGAGATACCTCGAGTAATCCAAGCCTGGTAGGGGTTTATTTATAAGTAGCAGGGCGCCAGTTTTCCAAACACATCTATATTGACCCTACTTGCAGTTTAATCAGCCTCTAGTGCCGATCGATCTTTGTAATTTTTGTGCCTTCAAGTTGAATGCCTGCCATAAGTCCACGTTGGCTGAAGAAAAACGCGTAGACACCCTTCTTTGCCGTAGTCGATGAGAGTGATCTCGCCAGACCGGTGTCGGCAACAACAACCGTAGGCCCGGCCCCAATCTCCCAACCACTGGACCGCTCGAGCCACCCGAGGTCCTCATCGGTCATGAAAAACAAAGCATAGCCGAACGACTGCGCTCCAATTTGAAAACCATATGAAGCTGCCACTGTTCTGTAATAGCCTGCCGTCGTTCCGTTCTTAATGAGCGCCCCCTCACCATATTGGCCGCCGAGGATAAAACCAGCTTTAACGACTTTTGGAAAAACAAGGATCCCTTTCGCATTTTTTCCAAGTTCCCTCGCTCCAGGCGCACTGCCATAAAGGTCTTCCAGCGCAACCTCTACACTTCGGTCGATTTCACCCTTGCTCGCCGCATGTATCGTGCTTGTTACACCCAGCCCGATGAAGGCAACGCCCAAGATTAGTATTGCAATGAATGTTCTCTTCATTTCAACCTCCTTCATGTTTGCCTAAGTGTGATTAAAAACAAATTCTCTATGAAAAGGGCCGCCCCATTTTCAGAGGCGCATCTGCATAACGGCGTCTATTGTTGATCCTTGCTTCTACCGAAAAGCTCTACGGCTTTCTGCTGTGCTGAGAGCTTAATTAGGAAATATGAGCTGATGAAAACAATACAACAGGGCACTGAAAAGCTCAACACGTTTTGGGTGGTATCGATTATGTCAGGCCAATATGCCTTTCGTTTTCAATGGATTAGCAGTATATTAAGTGGGATGTGCCCTTACAAAGCGGCCAGACAGCTGGCAATGTTGCTCTTAATTTTTATCGGCGACGCGTATGACCGGCAAGATGCCGCCCCCCATCGAGACATTGATGATGGATTCTTCAGAGATTCGGACGACGCTGCCGGCATAGCGAGAGCCCATGGCAAAGGGGTTGAGGTTGACCTTCCTCCGGCCTAAGCCAACTTCGGGGGTGGAGTGCGGGAAGTGCTCCTCCGGAATCTCTATGGCTTCCTGGACGACCCACCGCCCCCTGAGGCCTTCCTCGATGACATCATCCCACCGGGACTGATCCGTCTCTCGGCCGATGCATACCCCCTTTCCCCCGAAGGCGTCCGAGGGTTTGATGACGAACCGGTCCTTCCCCTTCCGAATCAACTCCAAGAGGTCCTCCTGGCCGCCCGCATACCAGACCCGACCGTCGTCGATGCGGCGAGTCCAGGGGATGAAGCGGATGAGGGCTTCCTGTTCAGCATCGGTGAAATGACCCATAAAGCGCGGGTCGGTCACGAAATAGAGGAGAGCCTTGTAGCTCAATAGCTTGGAAGCGAACGGGTTGACCATGCAGACCGAACCTTCGCGGTAGGCTTTCAGGACGTCCTGTAGCTCGTCGATCTTGTTAAGAAACTGGCCGGTGATGACTTTTCGGTATATAAGGTGTATGCGCTCGCCCTCGAAGGTGAGGTGACCCTTGATGAATTCGAGCGCCCTTGGGTCGCATATGACCGTGGGGTAGCCCTCGGCCTCGAAGGTCTGCTTGATGAGGCGAAACTCCGGCCGGGTCCTAAGGCCGTCCCAGCCGATCATGGCTATTGTAGGCGTTTCACGGCCCCCGAATACCCGGTAACAGGCTAAAAGCGCCTGGAGCAGGCGCTTGCGGGTCCCGATGAAATGATATCCGTAGGCTGGGCCCAACTTTTCGAACACAGGCATGGAGAGAAAAATCTCCGCCATTATGTCTCCGTATCCCATGCCCGCAGGGGTGTCGGCGTTAAGCTCCAAAAATTGAAGGCCCTCGCCGGAGAGAAACCCGTCCAGGCGGCATATCACGACCGTTTGGTCGTAGCCGTGGGGGATGGCGAAGAGCTCTCGCTCCCCGCCGGAGAGCTCAAGGTATTCAGCCACTTGGGGGTCGTCGTCGAAGAGGTGGAGAAGCTTACGGGCACACCGCATGATGATTTCGACAGCGGCCTCGATGAGCCGGTCCTCGGCGACGGTAATGAAATAGGGCCTCAAGAAGGTGGGAATAATCTCCTCTCCAAAACGCACATCGGCCCTAACCATCTCGCGGTCCAGATGCTCGTACGTAGCCCGACGGAGAGCCACATCGCTCTCCAGCAGGTCATTGTAACGTTCAATAAGGGTTTGCTTATCCATCGGGCGCTCCACCCTAAACGGTGGCGCGGACCCTCATTGCCGAGACAAGGCCAACCCGGCGAAGGAGTGGGAGATCTTCGAGGCCGACCTTTCCGAGGAGGAACAGCTCCTCGACCCTGCCGCCCGCCTCGACGAAAGCCTCAATTGCGCAATATCCGGTGAAGTAGCAATGGTCCTTGGTAAAGGCCCCAGGTTCCTCGACATTGGAGAGTCCCCGCTTGACCCGAAGGGTAATGTGAAAGGCCTCTTCTTCGTCGAAGCCCCGGGCTACGAGGCTCTCGAACACGGCCCCGAAGCCACTTATGAGGGCGGTTTCGACGGCCAGCAGTTGGCCGGCGTACACCCTGAGTCGGTTGACCTCCAGGACCCCATGCTGGGCCTCCTGATAGACCGCCAACCCCTCTTCTGTGGAGAGGTATCCCGCCGTCCCCATAGCGAATAGTCTAAGGTCGGTGGCTTCTGCCCGAGACCGCCTAAGGATATGGGTGTCGATCTCGTGGATGATGAGCCGGGCCACGTCCTGTTCGTTGAAAAAGCGCTCGGCGTGAACCTCGATGGCCCGCTGGCGGTAGTTGATGCATACGCCCACCACGCCTTCGGTCCTGAGCACAACCCCCCAGTCGTGAAGACCGCGAGAGGCCAAAGCCTGAGCGAACCGCTCCCCGAGGGCCGAGGCGGTCACCTCCCGTGGCGGCCATTTATTGGGAGGGTGCTCCTCCAAGTATAGGTCAGCCCGCCGGACATCCTCAGGGCTCGGACGACCGTAGACCGCATGAGATTGAGCTGTCAGGTCCGAGGTTCCGACGGCGGCAAGCAGCTTCGCTTTGGCCAGGAGCTCCAGGCGCTTGGCCTCGTATAGGGGTTCCAGAGGCCCCTCCGGCACCGAGGCTTGCTCCAGCGCCGCCTTCAAGGCAGCTAGATCGGACCGGGGCGGATAGTATGCCAGGCGCAGCGGCGGACGACTCCCCTCCTTCCGGGAGCGGAAGAAGCTGTCCCGGAACTTGTCGATACTCGCCTGGGTCGGGCTGACGCCTTTGAGGAGCTGAAGCCGGCCGGCGATGCGCCAAAGGGTTTCGTCAATCTTCCGGTAGGTTTTCAACATGGTATGTATCAACCCTTCACTCTAAGGCAGGGCAAGTCCGACGGCGCTCTTTTTCCTAAGGAGCAGGGCGCAGAGGAAGCCGACCCGCCCCCGGTCGCGCCAACCGGCTTCTGTCTCCCGCGGGAGCGGCCCCATCGCATTGGGTGAATTTCGCCGTCATTTCAGCAGGCTTGCTGGTCAAGGGTTAGGGGTGAGCTTAAAGGCGGAGAGGAAGGTGGTCACCTGCCTACCTCCCGCGAAAATCCGGTTTTCGTTTTTCCAAGAAGGCCTCCACCCCCTCCCGGTAATCGTCGCTCTCGTAACACGCAAGGGAGATGCCGCCCCCCTCTCCATCGTGGATGTCGTCGACTGCGGCCCAATCGTTGACATAGAGCTTCATCTCACGGACCGACAGCGGAGCGTTCTGGGCGATGGTGCGGGCCAAGGCTAGGGTTTCGGCCTCGAGGGCCTCGTCGGCAACCACCCGGTTGACGAGCCCGATTTGGTGGGCGCGCTCGGCGCTGATGAGTTCGGCAGTCAACAGCAGATCCTTGGCGTGGGAGGGCCCGATAATGTGGCAGAGCCTCTCGACGTTCTGGCGGCTGAAGGCGATCCCCAGCTTGGCCGGGGTGGCGCCGAACCTGGCGCCCTGGCCGGCGACCCTGAGGTCACAGACCACCGCCACCTCAATTCCCCCTCCCACACAGTAGCCGTAAATCATCGCGACCGTTGGCAGGGGACAGTCGGCGAGTGCAACCAAGGCGTCCTCCTCCACCCGGTTGTAATGGAGCGCCGCCTCGCGGCCGAAGCGAAGGGTGGGAAATTCGGAGATATCGCTACCCGCTCCGAAGGCCCTCTCTCCCGCTCCCCTAACGACGATGGTCTTGACACCGGCCTCCTCGAGGGAGGCGACGGCAGCGGGGATGGCACCGTAGGCTTCGAGGTTGAGAGCGTTTCGCATCGCCGGGCGGTTGAGGATAAGGAAGCCGAGGTCGCCTTCAACCTCGGTCAGGATGACCGGCTCCTCCATCGTGATCTCCTCTGTCCTCCAGAGAACCCCATTGTACCCGCTTCTGCGGGCCTGTCAACCGGCGGCGCCTCATTCCGGCTTGACAACCCCCCCGGCTTCTTTTAGGGTGAGCCCCACCAACCCCAGGCACCAAAAGCCACCGGGAGTGAACATCGTGGAGCCCGAAAAACCTGATGCCTCTGAAGCCTCGCCCGCATCGGCGGCGACCCGCCTGAAACGGGGGGCTTTAGGCAACACGCTCGTCCGCTTGCGACAAAGTCTTCGAGGCCTTTCGTGGAACACCGTTGTCTATCCCTTCCGTGTCCTGTGGTTGGCCCTTCGGGAGTTCGTCCGCGACGGCTGCGCCCACAAGGCTTCCGCCTTGGCGTTCACCACCATCCTGACCCTCGTGCCAATTCTCATCGTCTCTTTCGCGCTATTCCAGGCCTTCGGAGCCCTAAAAGAGGTCGAGGCCCGGGTTCAGGCCTTCATCTTCAGCCACCTCATCGCCTCCTCGAGCCAGGCCATCTCGACCTACCTCACCGAGTTCATCCACAAGACCTCGGCCAAGACGGTCGGGGCGGTGGGAGTGGTCGCCCTCATCGGGGCGGCTTTTGCGCTACTCAACACCGTCGAAAACGTCCTGGGTCACATCTGGAACGTGCGGCACACCCGCCGCTTCGGCCAGCGCCTCTCTTACTATATCGCCATGATCCTGTTGGGGCCCCTCCTCATTGGGGTCTCCATCAGCATCACCGCCAAGTTCACCCACACCGATCTCTTCCGCACCCTCATGAGCTACGCCTTCGTGGGCAAGGCCATCTACTTCATGACACCCCTCGTCTTCTCCTGGCTCGCTTTCTTCCTCATCTACCGGTTTCTGACCGGGGTGCGGGTACCCCTAGTACCCGCCGCCCTGGGGGCGGTCATCGGCGGCTCGCTGTGGGAGCTGGGCAAGATCGGCTTCGATTTCTATGTCCTCAAGCTCTTCGCCGCCAGCAAAATATACGGCTCATTGGTGGCCTTCCCAATCTTCCTCCTTTGGATCTATGTATCCTGGTTCATCATTCTCTATGGCGCCGAGCTAGCCTACGCCATCCACCACTACGAGTGGCTTTCGAGCCCATTAAGCCGCCTCCTGGTGCCCTATCCACTCATGGAGCAGTTGGCCATCCGGTCGGTCCTCAAAGCGGCCGAGGCCTTTGAGGCGGGAAAGACCCCACTTACCCCTGACGTTGTCGCAAAGGATATGGGGCTAGAGAGGGGGTTGGTCGAGGGGGTCTTCGAGATGCTTGTAGAGGCCAACATCCTCATGCGCTCCCACTCCGACGCAGAAGGCTATTTCCTCAGCCGCTCCATCGAAACCATTCAGGTCTCTGAGGTCGTCGATACGGTCCGCCGGAGCAAACAGCACGCGGAGCACTCCCTCATCCCCTATACCGACGGGAAAGTCCAGGAGCTTTTCCTTCAGATGGACCGGGCCTACGATGAGGCCATCGCCTCCACCACGCTCGCCGACCTCTTGGCAGAAAGCCCCGAGGCCGTGGCCCCCGCTACCGCGGACGACCCTACCCGGAGCGACGGGGATGCCTCGTGACGGGCGACGGGCTCCCGCCCCGCTTGAGTCTGGCTCACCTCCCCACCCCCATTGAGCGGCTCCCTCGTCTCAGCGAACGCCTGGGGGTGGAGCTCTTCGTCAAGCGCGACGACCTTACCGGCTTTCTCACCAGCGGCAACAAGGTACGCAAGCTCGAGTTCCTCGTAGCCGAGGCCCTGGCCGAGAAGTGTGACACGCTGGTGACCTGCGGGGCTCTGCAATCAAACCACGCCAGGACCACGGCGGTGGTCGCCTGCCGCCTGGGGTTGGAAAGCGTTTTAGTGCTCAGGGGCGAGCCGCCTACGGAGTATCCCGGCAACCTTCTTATAGACCGGATGGTGGGCGCCCAAATACGTTCGATCGACCCAGAGGCGTGGCCCCGCCGTGCTGAAATAATGGAGGAGGTGGCCGAGGAGCTTCGGGCTTCGG